>CAZUQY010000037.1:0-14761 GCA_964622935.1 uncultured Bacteroidales bacterium
TGTATACATTAAGAAGATTAGTAAGCTGTAATCAAATCCTACATACTCACAATTTCTAGTTTGTTTTTAAGAACGATAGGTATTATTAAATAATAATTCGTTATTTTTGATAAAATCTAAAACATACAACTATGAAAAAACTATTTTTATTTCTATTATCATTCGCTATTATTGCTGGGACATTTGCACAAGGAGCTGGCAATTGGGCATATCAAAACAAAAAGGGTAAAGTTGACAACAGCGAATCTCTTTATGATTTAGATTATGGCAATTTCGAGCAAACAAATGCAGGTTATTATCAAACAGACTCATATTATAATTATTATACTGCTAATGATACTGTAATATATATTGAAGTAAAAGCACTAATGAATGTTAAGCCTGACACATATATTCTAATATTGGGGTTATCGCAAATTTCTGAAAATCTTGAAACGTGCTTTGAATCAATAGACCAACGAATTGCAAATTTTATTTCAGAAGGTAAAATCGATTCAGATAATATTTATGTTGATTTTGTTTCTCAAACTCCAATTTTTGCTCGTGAAAAAGAGAAGAAAATCTTCAGCAAGAAATATGTAGAAGTTCCAAAAGGATTTGAAATCAAAAAAAACATCCACATTAGATTTACTGATAGAGACCTTGCAGACGAATATTTAAAAATTGCTGCAAGAAATGAGATATATGACATAATTAAAGTTGATTACATTGTTAATGACCATAAAAGCGTTTATGACACATTGCGTAACGAATGCATCAATCTAATAAACACGTATATTACAGATTATAAGAAAATGGGGATTACATTTGAAGCAATTTACAAATCGATGGAAGAGTCAAATTCATGTACATATCCAATTTCAAGATACGCCTCATTTTCATCGTATATGCCAACAAATTATGATCCAATTACAGGTAACGACGAAGACATGAACCTTGTTAACCCAAATGAGCACATCAATATTTTCTACGATAAATTGCCATACAACTATTATGATATTATAATTAATCCTAACGTTGTTGAGCCTGTTGTACAGTTCTCACAAAATGTAAAAATCAAGTTTGTACTTAAAAAAACGCAATAATATCTTATTTTTGTACTTTCAAAGAAAATTAATATGAAAATTGAAAGGTCAGTTGCAGAAAAATATTTTAATGAATTCAACAAAAAGAAAGTTCTAATTGTTGGGGATGTCATGGTAGATTCATATTTATTGGGTAAGGTAAATCGAATTTCCCCTGAAGCACCAATCCCTATAGTCTCTGTAAAAGAACAGGATTACCGACTTGGTGGGGCAGCAAATGTTGCATTAAATGTTTCTGCATTAGGAGCTGAGACAATTTTGTGTTCCGTTATTGGAGATGATGAAAAAGGCTTAGTTTTTGAAAGTTTATTGCAAAAACATAATCTAAAATCTGATGGTATTATTAAAACAAAAAATCGCAGAACTACTGTCAAAACAAGGATAATAAGTCAAGGGCAGCATCTCCTACGAGTTGACGAAGAAGACTCTCATCATCTTGAGGAATCTGTTCAAATAATACTTTTTGAAAGAATTCAAAAGCTTATCGATTTGTACAAAATAGATGTTATAATAATGGAAGATTATGACAAAGGAGTATTAACTCCTAAACTAATTGAGCAAATTACAAATCTGGCAAATTCCAAAAGCTTAATAACTTCTGTTGACCCAAAAAAGAATAATTTTAATAATTATTTCGGAGTCAGCTTATTTAAGCCAAATTTAAAAGAGTTTAGCGAAGGGTTAAAATCAGAGGTTGACAAAAATGACATAAGCAAATTAAAAGTTCTAGCAACTGAATTTATTCATAAAACAGGCATAGGCATCATAATGATTACATTATCTGAAAAAGGCATCTTAATTGGAGATAAAAACCAGATGATTCATTTGCCTGCATATGTACGTGACATTGCAGATGTTTCAGGAGCGGGAGATACGGTAATTAGTGTTGCAAGCCTTTTACTAGCTTCAAAAGCAACGCTGACCGATATCGCAGCAATAGCAAACACTGCTGGAGGATTGGTTTGTGAAAAAACCGGAGTAGTCCCAATTAAAACAAATGAGCTGCTAGCAGAATTTTAATCCTTGAAAACAATTCTATCCGAAATAGATAATAAAAATTTTGGTCTTGACCTTTTCAGAGCCCTCGCAATTTTATTTGTTGTTTTTGGACATGGATTTGAACTACTTAATATAAATCCCCCCGTAATTTTCCCAGTTGATGGCGTTGACTTGTTTTTTGTTCTCAGCGGTTTCCTAATTGGTAGAATATTGCTAAAAACAGAACCTACATCGACAAACTCTCTTTTAAAGGAAACATTAATATTCTACAAAAGACGTTGGTTTCGAACATTGCCTAATTATTTTTTATTTCTAATAATTAATATTATTCTGGTTGAAACAGGCTTTTACGATGGATTACTAAATATAAATATTTTAGCCTACTTCGTATTTCTGCAAAATTTTAGATTGCCACTTGATCTTATGTTTTGGGAATCTTGGAGTCTTTCAGTTGAAGAATGGTTTTATCTTTTATTCCCATTATTAATCTTTATTTCGAGTTTGTTTTTTAAACTCAAATCCAATTACAAACAAATGTACCTCATCACTTGCATAATATTTTTAAGTGTGCCTTTATTACTAAGACTGTTTCATTATGTTCCTACAATGAACGATGCTGAAATTGATTTATTTGTCAGGAAAACTGTTATATTTCGACTAGACACTATTGCTTTTGGTCTTTTAGGAGCATATTTCTTTAAATTTAAAAATAACTTTTTTTATAAATCTGCCTTTCTATTATTTATAATAGGTTTTATCGGAATTTTAACTTTAAAGTCAGAGATATTAAACATTAACTCATTTTTCAAGCAGACCTTTTTATATAGCTTACAATCAATGTTTATTTTATTTTTACTTCCGGCATTTTACCGATTAAAAACTGTACCAAAAATAATAGCTAGACCGATTGGACTTATAAGCGTAATATCTTATGCCCTATACCTTGTCCACATGCCGGTTCTATACATAATAAGATTATACAGTCCAGAAAGCCAATCATCGCAAATCAATTTACTAATTTACTTGATTATATCCGCGACAATTTCTTTTGTGGTATATTTTGTTTGGGAAAGACCTATGACAAGTCTACGTAACAAAAAAATAAAAATTTTAGGTTTTAGATTTTAATATCTGTCTGAAATACTCAAGATCTTCAGAGAAAGTAATTTTAATATTATTAACATCACCCTCAATAATATGTATTAATTCTTCAGGATATACCTTATTAATTAAACTACAATCATCTGTTTGTTTAAATCGGCTTACTTTCTCAAGCTTTTGATATGCAGAAAATATAAGATTGAAATCAAATCCCTGTGGAGTCTGAGCTTTAAATAATTTGCTCCTATCTGGAATTGATGATAGTTTATTATTTTGTTCAGCAATGTATATTGTATCAGTTGTAGGAATTGCTACAGAAACTGCTTTGCATTCTGACAAGTGCTCAATTACTTTATTAATGATTTCGCCCTTTGTATTAGGTCTTACAGCATCTTGAATAAGCACTTTGACGTCTTCTTTTCCCTTTATAAGAGAATCAATTTCTCGTAATCCGATATATGATGACTCTCCACGAAAAGCCCCTCCTTCCACAACAGATTCAATCTTTTTAAATTTCGAATTATTAGCAACCTGCATGGTTCTTTGAATATGTTCAGGATTGCTAACAATAACTATTTTATCAATTTTGGGGTGATTGTTAAAATTAGAAATACAATAATCAAGTATAGTTTTACCATATACATCAGCAAATTGTTTTGGCATATTATTACCAAACCTATTACCTACTCCACCCGACAATATCAAAGCATAAACAATGCTATCTTTCATAAATATATGATAAGTTCAAGAAAAAGAAAGCTCCCAAAGAGAGCTTTCCAAAAAAGAATATTGATAATTTAATCTTTTGCTATTTCCTCATATGCAGCAGCATCCATCATTTCGTTTGCTTCTGCCGGGTTAGTCAATTTAATTTTAATAAGCCAACCGTCACCATAACAATCTTTATTAACCAAAGCAGGATCATCAATAATTGCTCCGTTCACCTCAACCACTTCACCAGCAACTGGCATGTATGAATCTGAAACTGTTTTAACGGCCTCGATGGTTCCAAAAGATTCGCCTTTTTCAAGCTCTTCTCCTTCAGTTTCAATTTCAATAAAAACGATGTCGCCTAGATGAGTTGCAGCAAATTCTGTTATTCCAACATATGCTTCATCACCTTCAATACGTAACCACTCATGTGATTCACTGTACTTTAAATTTTCTGGAAAATTCATTGCTAATATTTTTTATGTTATTTACTTAAGTTTAAACATTCAAAGTAAATGATTTTTTTCCTAAGTTGCAAGAGTAAATCTCAAACTTACTCCAAAATTCGTATTTGAAGTTGGATAGGTAATATTGAGAGTTGGTCTATTAATTACCTGATCGTAGAATAAGCGAAGATTGAATCTATTACTCAAAACATAATCAGCAGAGGTTTTAATCGTAAAAGTCTTTTGCCCAGCTGTTGGTT
Organism: uncultured Bacteroidales bacterium; assembly: GCA_964622935.1. GTDB lineage: Bacteria > Bacteroidota > Bacteroidia > Bacteroidales > ML635J-15 > Bact-19. The sequence continues at coordinate 4,603 of CAZUQY010000037.1, forward strand.
GATTAAACCCTTCTTCAAGTTTTCTAATTACTGTAAGGCTATTTCTAATTGAGAAATCAAATCTAACATTCAAATCACTTTTAAAGTTTCTTTGACGGCCATTTGTTTTTATTGTCACTTCAACATCTTTAAACCTGTATCCAGTTCCAATGATAAATTCGTCATTTTTAAGTTCTGTAAGCTGATTATTACTAAAACTCATATTTAAATTACGATTCTTTTTAATTTCAACCTTAACTATAAAGCTATTTATCATTGTCATATCAATAGAAATCAATGGAGAAAATTGCTCAGTAATACTGATTCCATTTATTTGATACTTAGAATAATAGTTTTGAAGTTCATCCCTTATAATATTGAACCCATCACGTTCATCATATTCATTGGACAATCTCGACTGATAAGACCCAACATTATATGTTGACCTATAAACATGGTTTAGATTTACTGAACGGAATATCTTTGCCAATTTAGGTATTTTTGATAATCCATCATACGTTATTCGCCAGTTTGGCAAAGCGCTTAGAACAGAAGGGAATGTTTCAAGGCTAATAGCATCTGGTGACTTATTGGTATATGCTGCCAAAAATGCCGGAATAAGAACATCCTGAGATGTTTTGCCATATCCTGCAGGGAAACCATACGTATCTATATCTGTTGCATCAAAATCAGATCGTTGCGAAGCTAACCTATTTGCAATAACAATTCTATTCTCATCAAAACGTATAAAAGTTGGTGACGAATAATCCCCGTTTGCATTTAGCGGCTCGAAAGCCGTTCCCCACGAGATTATTGACATTGAGAAACTTCCACTTACAGTTGGATTTAACTCCATAAACCTATCATCACCATAAATTGTATCATACCCATAACGATAATACATACTCGAATTTTCGCTAAAGCTGTGAGTCAGATTAAGATCTACTCTCAAATCTCTTACAGGCTCCAAAGAAGCTCTAATGTTCCAACTTCTATTATGTGTCTGCATAAATGGTTGAATACTTGTTGTATCTCGGGTAACTACATTATTATTTAATGCCCAATCTCCAAAACCATTCTCCTGCCAACCCATTACAAACGGGATTGTTGGAGTTCGTATTGATGACTGTGGTCCAAACATTTCTGCATCAGCTATATAATTAGACGTACCAAGAATATACGTCGATGGCATATAACCAGGCAGAAGAGTTCCATTTGTCTCAGTAAAACCAATTGAAACATTTTTAACACTCATAATCGCAACTAGTGTGTTATCAAAAATAATCTTTGCTATAGATTCTGTCTTTTCTCTTTTACCAGTAACAAGTAATGTAACATCTTTAGCATCAACAGAAGGAGTAAAAGATGCTCTATTTTCATCAATCACCAGCATTTCTCCAGGCACATCTTTACCCTCTGATGTTGTAGCTGTAATTGTTATATCCTCAGTTTTTAACTTATGTGTTATTTTCTTTTCCTTTTCTGCTTTTAGCTTAACATTTGGCTGCTCAAATGTCACAGTTTCAATTTCTTTCTTTGGTTTTCGTCTAGATCTCCTTCCTCGGTATTTTTTATTAACGCCACTGAGATAATCTATTTTATTATAAAGACTCAATAAGTTAAACTGTGTATTTAGGGACATTGAATTCCCATTCTGAAGAGTGTTGCCAAGATTTAATGTGTCTGCAGTAATAGGACCCGCTGTCCAGTCGTATGTGCCTGAGTATCTAGCATTTGAAGTTATCCAATTCAATAAAGGTATTTTATTTATTGGCAAATTATAAGTTACATCCCACTGATGATGATATTGAGTATTACGACCGAAATTTTTAAGATTATCCATAATCGTATCCCTCTTCTGTTCATAAAATGGATCTTCCTTATAAATGCGCCCTTGAGGTTCATCAATTCTTGCATTATTCGTTGCAGAAAAGTTAAATTTCAAGTTCTTTGACAAGTTATACTTGAGATCATATTGCCTTATCCATGTAAAATCTTTTCTAACACTAACTGGCAATGGCAAAGAAGAATTGTAAATATTTCGAAGTTGAGTTTCGCCATACTGTCGATTCAAATTAGTTCTGAACGACAACTGAGATGGTAAATAATAGAAATTAAAATCCTTTACTATTTTAAATGTTTTTTTATTAAATAACTTAACATTCTTAAACGGTTCAACTATCTTTGGTGTAGCATTATAGTTATAAAATATTGAACCAGTATAAATTTTATTTGTATTATAAATTGTATTTACATCACGTTGGTATGTTTCGTTATAGCCATAACTTGCCGACCAGTTGGCAAGATCATATATCTGTGGTTTTCCTTGTGTTTTATTAACTTTGACATTAGTAAAATTAAGACTTTTACGCATTGTATAATCCTGAGCCATATGCCTTAGGCTATCTTTGTACTCTTCAGTAAGTGTAGGGTCACTTAAAGCTACTTTAAATGGTATATCCGGGTCAAGTGGGTTATATTCTGGATTGGAAACATTTTGCGAATAACCGACATACATTGGAATTCTAACATTCGATTTTTCAGGAAAAAACTTACCCAGCTCTAGATTTGATGAAATATCAACTCTGTTTATTTCCTCTTTTTGCCTTTCGCTAACTTTCTGATTGATGGCACCAAACCCAGGTTTACTTGTGGCTCCCGCAACAGTTACAGACCCAAAATCGGCAAGTTTAGCAGTAATGCGAGCATTTGCTGCCCACCCACCTTTTTCATCAAAGTCGGTCAATCTTAATTCATTTACCCATACCTCAGCACATTTCTCGGCTCCATCATCATCATCAGTCTGCGAAACTTTTTTCGGATTCCTAACTCCAATCATAATAGTCTGAACATTAGACAAGTTTGGATTACCCATTACACTCACCTTGCGATCACCATCATACATTGTGTATAGTCTTGTTAAACTAATATTTGGATCCCCAGCTCTAATTAAGTCATTACGATCTTGTTTAACCAATTGGAGTAATTCAAATTCAAGATCCAAATCATTTTCCTCAGGCCATACAATATATCTATCTGGAGATTCCTCATCCAAGGTGCCGTCATAAAATCCTGCAGGAGTAACCTTAAGAGGTATTTCGTATTCGTAATAGTTATTCTTATAATCTGTACCCATTCGCACAAACAGGCTAATGTCTCCATCCCTAAGCGTCCCTTCTCCTGCGACCTCTTCAGCGTGAATAAACATTTTAAGCCTAAGGTATTTCCTCACATCTAGGTTTACATTCTTATAAACAGCACGTGCATCACCATCTTGCAATCCACAAACTTTTAAAGACATTGCCTGCTCATTCAATTGTCTCATTTGTGGGTTCATTGGATCAATTTGTCGATTAATGCCTGGAGGCAAAATATAATTAACTGGACTTTTTGATGCATTTTCTTCAATATTAACAGCACTAACATCAAAAGGTGTTTCGGCAAGCTCGTCAACAACATATTCGCCTGGCTGCATAAATGATGCATTGTATTTTCTCCATTCGCCTCTAACAAGACTAAGTGTTGCAAATCTTAATATGGTTTGTTCACTAAAATTATGCATGAACATACGCATGAACCTTACTGATTTGAAATCAGAAATATTACCCACACGTTTGTCGTAATCATAAACAGGAATTTTAAACTGATACCACGTAACTTTTGAAGTTTCGTCATTTGCAAAGCTTGCTGAAGTCTCCACTTTGTCAGTAATATAGTTCTCACCGACAACTAAATCTTGCTGACGAATAGATACACGATATTGGAAATAGTTTTCACTTTCGCTAAGTGTATTGTCCTTGTTTATATCTTCGACGTTTGGTGTTGTCTGAGCACTAGTAGAATATGATTCCACAGAATATTCTGCCGGAGGTGAATTCCCCTCAAGACCATTGAAATACTTATATCTGTCAAGAATGTTTATTTCATCATCATCATAATCGCCTCCTCTATAATGGTGATAATTATCTGATGATGGGTCACCCAGTGCATTTTGGTAAGCTGCTGAATTTTCTCCATAAATGCTTAATAATGAATCTAAGTAAATTTCCTGAAAATACTGTCGTTCTTTTTCATCATTAAGACCATCAAGACCTATATCCTGAGCAATTCTAGCTTCAGGATCATTATCAAATGCATTAACAAGAGATTGCATCAAAGGAACATAACCCCAACTTGTGGAATCTATTGGGTGATCGCTAAATGGCGTTGGTAATCCTTGCTCAAATGACTTACGCCCATCTTTTAATACATCTTCGGAAACGTCCCCAAGATTAAAATACAAATCACCACCAATATTCAATGAATCCTCAACAAATGGATCCATCAACCAAAATTCAATATACTCAATATTAGACTCTTCAAAGTCAGTTGTTTGCAATTGACGCATTATACCCCCCCATCTAGTATTGGGATTAGTCAAATTACCATTATCTTCCATTCCTGTGACATCATAGTTATATGGTCCTTTTTCGGTAGGATAGAACGCAAGGTTAAGAGCAACCATATTAGTTGGAATACCAGTTGTGCTTTCTCTGTTTGGGAACAGCTCTTTTTCGTAAATCTCTCGTACATAATGGCTTGATTGATCTTCAACACTAACAGGAGATGTACTACGATGAAAAAATGGATCTACAACATACCAAGCAAGTTTTGCTCTTTTATACCCAGATTCCAGATTATTCATGTCAAGCGATTCAGGAAACATTATCGAATCTGCCGGTGTACTAGCAATCGTCCAAGCAATATAAGATTTAAGATCCAGACTTGTTTTAGTCCCTTCAAAATCATCTATATATGCATTCCCTTCTTTTTCTATCGCTTTTGAATGCCCAGGAATCAAATGTGCAAATTCACCCGTAAATGTAATTGTAGACATTTCCTTAGTCTCAATAAATGGGATAAAGTCAATGGCTTTAGTAACAAATGGCACTTCTGTTCTGTATGAAGTATTGACACCCCAAATAGTATTTGAAATTGGCTCATCGCCAATACTTACTTTTTGGGTAAGTGGTTTTTCCGTTAAATTCAGAATTGTTGCTCCAACATTGAAATCCTTTGAAAACTCATAATTAAAATGTGAACCAATAAGGGTTTTCGTTTGTATGTTAAACATTGAGTTACTTTCAAGAGATATTCTGATTGGTGTTTTAGCTTCAAGAATTCCTTGATTAATAATTTTCACCCTTCCCAGATTGTAATCTACAGTGTAATCGACATTTTCAGTCAACTTTTGCGCACCTGCTGTTACAGACACGCTTCCCTGAGGAATATTGATAGCATTTAAAGATATATCGCTACCACCTGAGGATTTATATTTCCCTTTTATTCTAAATTTATTTTTCTCCGCTATTTGTCGAGCTGTTGATTGAGTACTGTCGTATAGTTCTTGAAAAACATATTGTTCTGCCTCATCCAGCAAAGCAATGTCTCCACCTGTTATTTCTCCGAGCAAATGAGATCCAAAAGGTTCTCGAACAGGAAATATAATTCTTCCATTGTTCGTATTAACAGTTATTTGATCAATAAAGTCAAAAATCCCATCGGGATAAGGATCTAATTGTGAATTCAAATTATCAAGATTCATTACTGTAAGTAATCTCGTACTATCTATAACTCCAGCAGGCAAGAAATTTATTTCAGTACCTGTTTTATCGTTATTATAAAGCACATCCAGCCAAAAATCCTCACCACTTAGTTGATATGCACCAATATTATAAATATTTTTCATCATCAAATCCCAAGATTTTTGCTTTGGAGTAAATGATGTTCCTTTTATCAATTTAAGAACAAGTGCTTCAGGGGCAGTAATTGCAGAATTCGAAAATTCTCCAACCTTATAAACCTGTCCTCCGATTGTATATTCAAATGCAACTGCTAAGACCTGATCTGAACTAATAGTGGAATTTACTGAAATATATCCAAGCTTTGTATTGACATTATATTCGGAGGCTTGCAATAAACGTGCAGACTCAATTTTCTCATAATCAATCCCACCTGTCATATTTAAACTCATAAGAGCATTTCCGACAAGGTTAATATCCCTTACATCTGGAACATTGTTTTCGATATCATCTAAAATATTTATTCCATTTTGAGGAGGTGCTGTTATAAAAACACCACCATTATTATCCATTACATACTGTGATTGCAAATCATTATTATTGCTTTCACCTAAATCGGCAAAGGCAACAATATTACGTGAGTTTTCGAAATTTCCGGTTTTATTTGTAACCCAAACTTCTATACGGGTAATATTAATCCCACTATTTATTATTGGCAAACTTGCAAGTGAACGGTCATAATTTTCTTTAAAATAATGAGAAAGAAAAAAATGTTTATTAGATTCGTATTGGTCAGCTTTTAACTCAAACTCTTTTGTTTGCGCACCACCTTCAACCTCAATCACAGATGACTCACCTTTTTGCTGAGAAAAGATTGTAGTAACAGTTAACTTACCAAACTTAGCTTCAGTTTTTAATCCAAAAAGGCTTTGGCTACCAGAAATCAGGGTTCCTGTTAAAGGTAATGAAACATTTCCTGCTTCGATTTTCTGCAGAATTTCATCTTCATGCCCTGTATATTCTAGCTTAACCGAATTTTCAAAATCAAATGCAGCTTCGGTATCATACTGTACATTTATTTTCATTTTATCCCCAATCTGACCAACAACATTCATTTGAATCTTTTCATTAAAATCAAATGTTGTTGTACGTTGCATTTTAACAGGCAATGAAGGGTTATCAACTTTAGAAATGTTTAACCCAAAACTTAACTCAGCAGATCCTTGAGGTTTAATATCAATAACATTCCCACCAAAGATTCTGTCAAAAATCTCACCGCCAACTTCAAGTTTTGGAATAAGCGTTTCACGGCTTTCAGAGACATCACTATTTGACCTTTGTCTCCAATAACTCTTCATTGCCTTTTCAAAGTCATACTTTAAATACTCTTCAAATGTTACTGCGAAAGGAGTTTCAATAATTTCATCGCCTAACTTTTTAACAAAAACATATTCGTCAGTTTCAGCGTCATAAATTATTTCAGTTGTAATTTCCTGTGGATTTTCTCCATACAATGGACTATTATCATTATTAAGAGTTGGATTTATATCCTCTTCGGGAATTGGATATGGTAAATTTGTATCTTTTATCGTATCGTCAACATGTACATTACCATTACCAGGGATTGCATATCCTCCCATATAATCGTTTATACTCGCATTTGACGGAAATATAATTGAAATCAGGCTAATGATTAATCCACCAAAAAATGTATATTTAAAAATCTTTCCTACCAATTTTTCACTTTTACAAATAATTCAATGCCAATTTAACCACCTCTTCCAAAGAAAGACTAGCATTGTCCTTCAGTATTTTGTTCAATGTCTTTTCGATGATTGGTTTTGAAAAGCCCAACATCATCAAAGCACTTAACGCATCTTTGTGCAAAGTATTGTTTTGAAAGCCAAAAATTTGATTGTTTTCTGAATCAGTATCTGAAATTTTATCTTTTAAATCAATTATTAATCTTTGTGCAGTTTTTGTACCTATACCTTTTACACTTTTAATCAAATCAACATTGTTTGAAGATATTGCACCTATCAACTCGCCTGAGCTCATTGATGAAAGAATTAATCTTGCCGTATTTGCACCTACTCCATTGACAGAAATGAGCAATCTGAAAAGTTCTCTTTCCTGTTTATCATAAAACCCAAATAAAGATCGCGAATCTTCTCGAATTATTTCATGCAGAAACAACTGACATTCCTGTCCTTTTTTTAATCGACTATATGTATTCAAACTAATATTTACATGATAACCAATTCCATTGTTTTCCAAAACAACAAAAGTTGGAGAAATTTCAGCTATGTATCCATTTATATACTCAAACATTTATTTTAAGTTTGATTTAATGCCTGCAAAAATATAAAACATATTTGATTGTTCAAGGGTTTCTATAAAATATATGTAGTAAATAAATTCTTTTTACACAGAGGATTGCAAACAATATTTAAGTATATTTGTTTAACAATAAAACAAATCAGAATGAGACAAAAAGTTATTAAAGAATATACTAACGGAGAAATAACAGTTAAGTGGCTTCCTGATGAATGCATACATGCAACAACATGTTTCAAAATGTTGCCTGAAGTTTTTAAACCCGCAGAGCGTCCATGGGTTAAAATGAACGAAGCTTCAACAGAAAAAATAATTGAAACAGTTGAGGCATGCCCAACAAATGCGCTTACTTGGTGGTATAACGATAATGATAAAATAATTAATAAACAATATTTTAAAATGGAAAACAAGACAAACGAGAAAGCAAAAATAGCAATCTTTGAAAATGGTCCTTTACATGTACCTGCTAATGTAGATTTAGTTGATACAACTGGTAAAATTCTTAAAGTTAACGAAGATAAATACATCTGTAGATGCGGACATTCTAAAAACAAGCCTTTTTGCGATGGCTCACACATGACAGCAGGATTTAAAGACTAGTTTTATTCTTAATGATTCTGAAAAAATTGCATTTTAAATAAAAAATAAACAAAATGAGAGAAATTAATAAAAGCAAACCCGTAATGGTAACGGGTGCAACTGGTTATGTTGCTGGTTGGCTTGTAAAAACACTACTTGAAAACGGCATCGTAGTTCATGCTGCTGTAAGAGATCCTGAAAATAAGGATAAAATTTCACACTTAAAAAAACTGTCTGAAGAAACCAACACTGAAATAAAATTTTTCAAAGCTGATTTACTCAAACCAGGATCATATGATCAATCCATGGTTGGTTGCGAACTTGTTTATCACACTGCATCTCCTTTTATTAATAGCGTCAAAAATCCACAAAAAGAACTTATAGAACCTGCCTTAGAAGGCACTAGAAATGTTCTTGAATCTGTAAACAAAACAGATTCTGTAAAAAGAGTAGTACTCACAAGCAGCGTTGCTGCAATAATGGGCGACACAAAAGATTTACTCACAATGCCCGGCAAAATTGCCAACGAAGAAAATTGGAATACTTCATCAAACATAAACAATCAACCCTACAGTTTTTCTAAAACTCTCGCCGAAAAAGAAGCTTGGAAAATTAACAAGAACCAAAATCGTTGGGATATGGTTGTTATAAATCCAACATTAGTTTTAGGACCAGGTATTAGCCCAACAATCACATCCGAAAGCTTTAAACTGATGAAACAACTTGGTGATGGTAGTATGAAAATGGGCGTGCCGGATTTCGAAATTGGAATTGTTGATGTCCGCGATGTTGCAAAAGCACATTATTATGCAGGCTATACTGCCAATGCTGAAGGAAGACATATTATAAATGCTGAATCAAAAACATTTCTTCAAATTGCAGATCTATTACGAAATGATTTTGGAGACAAGCTATCTTTACCAAAAAAGACACTGCCAAAGTGGATTGTTTGGCTTGCCGCTCCAACCGCTGGATTAAAAAGAAAAATGGTTGCAAATAATATTGGTTATCCTTGGACAGTAGATAATAGTAAAAGTATTGAAAAACTAAAAGTAAATTATAGGCCCGTTAAAGAAACAGTTGTTGATTTTTTTAATCAACTTATTGATGTAGGAGTATTTGCAAAGTAATACAAAAAAACTGATTTTATTTTTCGTCAGATATTCGTCTTCGTAGTTTTTTGTTTAAATCCTCTCTCTTTTCCTAAATAAGTTTTTCCATTACAGCCTTTCCATGTTTAGTTTTTTTACACTTTTTATAAACTCTCAATGTTTTATCTTAACAATTCATAGAGTTTAACAATCACTTCTGATTATTTGCCAAGCAACCCATATCTGCCTGACTAACAATGCGCAAAGCTCTTAAATTATTTCCTCTTGATTTATTTTATTTGCACTCAACTTCATGAAAATAATTAAAAGATTTTATAATTTCTCAATGGTAAGTTACTAACAAAGACCTATCAATAAAAACTTGGAATTTTTCTTTTTTGGATTATTATTTTTCCTGAAATTGCAGAAAAAAGAAGTACTATTAAAATAATATAGTATGAATCTGTCATTTTTTTATAAGTATGATGAATAAATTTGTGTTTTTAACAGTATTAGCGTGTGTTTTTGTTTTTAATCTGAGTTTTGCAAATGAAGACAATTCAGATAAAAAAGAATGGAAAATAGCTGAGGAATTCTTTTTACATGACAATT
>CAZUQY010000038.1:0-9318 GCA_964622935.1 uncultured Bacteroidales bacterium
TTAGATTGAACCTTATTTTGTAGCTTAGCACATCAAAATAAATTTAACCCAAAAATGAATAGTATTTGTTTTATATAATTTCAAAATGCTAATTTTACAAAAACTTTTTATGGATTATTTTTATCTCATAGGTGGAATTTTATTGCTTATTTTATCGGGAAACTGGTTAGTAAAATCAGGGTCCTCGATAGCAGAATATTTTAAGATACCTCCTTTCATTGTCGGTGTAACAATTATTTCACTTGGTACTTCGGCTCCAGAGTTGTTTGTTAGTCTTAATGCAACATTAAGTGGATCTCCAGATATTGCAATTGGTAATATTGTTGGAAGTAATATCGCAAACATAGGTCTTGTACTTGCAATTACGGCATTGGTTATTAACATTCCAGTAAAAAAATCAACAATTAGATTTGATTTTCCTGTATTAATAATTGCGACAATTCTCTTTATAATATTTATGCTAGATCTACGCATTTCAAGGGTAGAGGGTATAATAATGATGGGATTGATGTTGATATATATTCTTGTAATTATTAAAATGAATTGGCATAAATCAAAAAAAGCAGATGGTTTTGATGATAAACGAAATAAATCAAAGATAACCAATCCATTAAAACCTATTGTTATTATAGTTATTAGTTGTGGTGGATTGTTGCTAGGTTCAAATATTTTGGTAGAAGGTGCCGGAAATATTGCAAAAGATATGGGGATAAGTGAGAGAGTGATTTCGATTACTGTAATTGCTTTTGGCACTAGTATTCCAGAATTGGCAACATCAGTAATAGCAGCGTTTAAAAAGGAGATTGATATTTCGGTTGGAAATATTATTGGATCAAATATTTTTAATATCCTCGTTATAGCTGGTGTAAGTTCAACAGTTCGTCCTCTTGATGTGAATCCAAGCACAATAAGTTTTGATATATACTTTCTTCTTGGTTTTGTAGTGTTAACAGGTTTGTTCTTTTTACCGCTAAAAAAACCTGTAATAACAAGATTTAAAGGCTTTATTTACTTGTTTGCCTATTTTGCCTATTATGTAATTTTGTTTTATAATTAAAAAGGAAAAATTACAATTCTAGATGAGGAAGTAGTGTTTCTATTCTTAAGTTTATTCCTGAAATGCTTATTTTAGCTTGGTTGTAGTATTTTTCTCGTTCTTTTAGTAAGATGTTTACTTTTTCTTGTAGTTTCTCTGGTTGAATTCCGTTAATTAGTGGTCGTTTGGTTTTAGATTTTTGTAAGCGATCTGTTAATGCCGCTGAATTTATGTTGATATAAACACTTATTCCCAGTTGGTTTATTAAATTCATATTATTATTAAAGCAAGGTGTTCCACCACCACAAGAAAGTACAAGATTGTCTTCGGAAAGTATTTGCTTTATTTCGATAGATTCAAGATTTCTAAATACTGATTCATCAAAATTCGTGAAAATTGACGGTATTGTCATTTTGTATTTTTGCTCGATGTGTAAATCGAGATCGATAAAATTTAGATTGAGATGTCGAGCAAGTTTTTTTCCAAAAATTGTTTTCCCACTTCCCATAAATCCAATAAGAACTATTTTCACACTTTAAAAATTTTATAGGTGTTTTATAATAATTGAATTAAAACCCAAGTGTCATTTGCGCATCGCTGCTCGAATCCTTTTTATCATTGTTATCGGTATCTTCAGTCTTATTTTTGGGTTTCTTTTCTTTTGTATTTTTTGGTTTTATTTGTTCCTGTTCTTTTTTTATAATTGTGCTTTCATCAGATTTTGTTTCAACGATTTCGAGCTCTATTGCGTTATTCGGTGTTTCGGAATCAACAACAATATCTTCATCATTCTCGTCAGCATCGTTATTGGGATTTGTATCTGACTCTTTTGTTAGCGATTCCATAAATACGATTTTTTTTACATCAAAAGTAGTTAATCGTTTGCCACGAGCTTTTATGCCTTTAATTGCAATAAATTCTTCTGCATCTATTATTTCATCTTCTCGTGATTTATGCTTCCCGCCAAAAACAATTTTAACCTGTGGAAAACTATCATCTGAAATATCAATCATATAAGATCCATTTGCGTCTGCAATAAAACTTTGTTCTCTACTTGACTCTTCCATTTGGAAACGTTTGAGATAGTAAAACTCATGCTCAGCATCAAAATGAGTAACAGTGAAGGTTTTATTAGCATTATATTTCTCGAGAATTTTAATGTTTTCTTCGAAATGATTTGATAGGTCGAAATTTGTTAATCTACAAACTCCATCTTTGGTAATTACCAAAATTTTATCTTCACCAGAAAACTCTCCAATAAATTTACCTCTTGCATCAGCATTTAATCGAAGAACTTCTTCGTCAAACCAAATTTTCCGTCCTCCTAGAGTTGATATTCCTTCTTCTTTAAGTGTAATCTTGTGGATATCATTTTTAGTAATAATATTACCTTGAGCACCTCTACCTTTTATTGCAATTTCTGCAAAATCTTGTTCGAAAACTAGTTTTCTAATTTTTGGCTTTGGTTTAAGAAAGACTTTAATTACTTCAGCTTCTCCATTGGGATTTGCTGTGAAATAGATTATTTTGGATGCTTCTAATCCTTTTGTTACGTCGTATTCTTTATCTCTGGTTATAGAAGTGACAGCGAATCTTTTAATGTAGGCAACGCTAGTTTTTCCATCACGATAGACAACATTATAAATTGTTCTTTTGTCATTTCTCTTAAAAACTGCAACATGAAGCAAGTCCTTGCCAAAAAATGCCTTATCTGATACTTTTGAGACTATATATTTTCCGTCTTTACGAAAAACAATAATATCATCTATATCTGAACATTCACAAATATATTCCTCTTTTTTTAATCCGTAACCAACAAAGCCTTCTTTTAAATTTGTATAAAGTTTTTCGTTTGCCACTGCCACCTTTGTTGTATCAATTGTGTCGAAACTTCTGATTTCGGTTTTACGCTCGCGTCCTTTTCCGTATTTTGTTTTTATACTGCGGTAGTAATCTATTGCATATTTAATAAGGTTGTCGAGGTTATGCTGAACTTTTGTAATTTCTTCTGTAATTTTTAATAAATCCTCTTCGGCCTTATCTCCATTAAATCGAAGGATTCGTTTCATTCTGATTTCTAGAAGCTTTAACAAATCGTCACGAGTTACATCTCTTACAAGTTGTACTTTGTGTTCGATTACTTTAGAGTGAATAAAGTCTAATGCCTCGTCTGTAGTTTTTGAAGTTTCGTATTTTTTCTCTTTGTAGATTCTTTCTTCGATAAACCATTTCTCTAAGGATTGCATATGCCAAGCTTCTTCAAGTTCGGACTTATGGATTAAAAGTTCCTGCTTAAGAAGTTCAACTGTATTATAAACAGAAAGCTGAAGAATTTCTGTCACACCAATAAATCTTGGCTTTTCCTCTTCGATTACACATGCATAAGTAGGAATTGACATTTCACATTTTGTAAAAGCAAAAAGTGCATCGATAGTCGTATCTGGTGAAACTCCAGGAGGGAGATGAATTAATATCTCTACACTATCTGATGTATTATCGTCAATTTTCTTGATTTTAATTTTACCTTTATCTGAAGCATGGATTATAGAATCTATAATTGAAGATGTAGTTTCACCAAATGTAATTTCTTTGATTATAAGAGTTTTTTTATCAAGTTTTTCAATACGTGCGCGTACCCTAGCACGACCACCTCTTAAGCCATCATTGTATTTACTAAAATCTGCAAGACCACCAGTTTGAAAATCGGGAAGAATTTCAACAGGTTCTTCTTTTAGCGTGCTTATGCAAGCATCTATAAGTTCGATAAAATTATGTGGTAATATTTTAGAAGCTAGGCCAACTGCAATGCCTTCTACACCTAAAGCTAATAGCAGAGGGAATTTTACAGGTAAAGTAATTGGTTCTTTGTTTCTGCCATCGTATGAAGATCTCCAGAAAGTAGTTTTTGGATTAAAAACTACTTCAAGAGCAAATTTTGTTAATCTTGCTTCAATATAACGCGAAGCAGCAGCAGAATCACCTGTAAGTATATTACCCCAGTTTCCCTGGCAATCTATTAAGAGGTCTTTTTGTCCAAGTTGAACAAGAGCATCGCCAATTGATGCATCACCATGAGGGTGATATTGCATAGTATGGCCAACAATATTTGCTACTTTATTGTATCTGCCATCATCGAGCTGTTTCATTGAATGCAGAATCCTACGGTGAACAGGCTTAAGTCCGTCATAAACGTGTGGAACAGCACGTTCAAGAATTACATACGATGCATAGTCTAAGAACCAGTCTTGATACATTCCTTTAAGCCTGGTGATTTTTGGCTCTTCGGATTCTTGTATTTCAACAGGTTCGAATTCTTCGTTATTTTTATTATCTAATTCCTCGCTCATATTCAATCTAGCTTATTTATATCCTCTTCGATTCGGAGGTTATTTATAATAAATTCTTGTCTGTCAGGTGTGTTTTTTCCCATAAAAAATTCTAATAAACTACCAATGCTATCGGCTTTTGATAAAGTGACGGGGTCTAATCTCATTTCTTTACCGATAAAGTTTTTAAATTCATCAGGTGAGATTTCTCCCAAACCTTTAAATCTTGTTATTTCAGGATTATTTTTTAGTTTATTGATAGCTGCTGTTTTTTCATTGTCGTCGTAGCAATAAATAGTTTCCTTTTTATTTCTTACTCTAAACAAAGGTGTTTGAAGAATAAATAAGTGTCCGTTTTTTAGAACTTCAGGGAAGAATTGCAGGAAAAATGTAATTAATAACAATCTGATGTGCATACCGTCAACATCGGCATCGGTAGCTATTATAACTTTCTGATATCTGATATTTTCGATGCCCTCTTCGATATTAAGAGCTGCTTGCAAAAGGTTGAATTCTTCATTTTCGTAAACCACTTTTTTAGTCATTCCATAGCTGTTAAGAGGTTTCCCTTTTAAGCTAAAAACAGCTTGAGTATTTACATTTCTTGATTTTGTAATGGATCCACTTGCAGAATCACCCTCTGTAATGAATATTACTGTTTCGAATCGATTTTCGTCATTAGTGTTATAATGTGATCTGCAATCGCGAAGTTTTTTGTTATGTAAGCTAACTTTTTTCGCTCTTTCTTTGGCCAATTTCTTTATCCCGGAAATGGCTTTACGTTCTTTTTCGGATTCTTGAATTTTCTTCAGAAGAATTTCTGCATGTTTTGGATTCTTATGCAAGAAATCATCGAATTTTTTCATGAATTCGAAAATGTAATTTCTTACAGTGATTCCATCCGGAGTCATATCTCTGGAACCAAGTTTGGTTTTTGTTTGAGATTCAAAAATAGGTTCTTCAACTTTAATACTGATTGCTGCAATCATAGATTGACGAATGTCTGCAGACTCGAAATCTTTACGATAAAAATCACGAATTACTTTTACACTTGCTTCACGAAAAGCAGCTAGATGAGTACCACCTTGCGTTGTATGTTGTCCGTTTACGAATGAATAATATTCTTCGCTATACTGACTACCGTGAGTAAATGCCATTTCGAAATCATCATCTTTCAAGTGAATAATTGGATAAATACATTCTTGATTCAGATTGTCTTCGAGTAAATCGAGAAGTCCGTTTTTGGAATAGAACCTTGTTCCGTTAAAATTAATTGATAATCCAGTGTTTAGATAAACATAATATCTTAGCATTGGCTCAATATAGTCGTTGATGTAGCTGTTTTTCTCAAAAACTTCTTCATCAGGAACAAACACTACAAGTGTCCCGTTTTTTTGTTCCGTTTTTTGAAGATCGTGTTCTTTAACTATTTTACCTTCAGAAAATTCAACTTGTTTTTTTTCGCCATCACGATATGCCGTAACTTTAAATGATGATGAAAGTGCATTTACAGCTTTAATACCAACGCCATTTAGCCCTACAGATTTCTTAAAGACTTTCGAATCATATTTTGCGCCGGTATTCATTTTAGAGACTACATCCATAAGTTTTCCCAGGGGAATTCCACGACCATAGTCACGTATCGAAACCGTATTATTTTCAAGTTTAATATCTATGTTTTTACCAAAACCCATCGTATATTCGTCGATAGAGTTATCGATAACTTCTTTAATTAGAATGTAAATCCCGTCATCACGCGACTTGCCATCACCCAGTTTTCCGATGTACATACCCGGACGTTTACGGATGTGCTCCTGCCATTCAAGAGTTTTTATACTGTCTTCCGAATATTTTTCAACCATTTCTACAGTCTTTTCCATTGTAGGTGCAAAAATATTGTATTAATACATACAATATTCAGTTATAGCAAGTTAAATATTAACATTTTTTAGTTGATAATTGATTTGCCTGAACGTCGTATAATGACATATGGCATGCCATGAATTAATGTGAATAGTCTTAAGTGTAATTAGTTTTTAGGCAGCATTCTTAATTTTAGAATGCTGCCTAAAACAATATTTTATTACTCGGGTCGAGTATTTGCAGGTCTTATGTTTCCGGTTGGTTTTATGCCACCACCTGTGCGTCCACCGGTGCCAGTACTCTGAACATTACCTGTACGTCCACCGCTTCCAGTACGATCCTTTACATCAATAGTTTTACCATCATCAATAGTTTTACCATCATCATCACTTTTACCATCATCGATTTCTGCGCAAGGGCTGACGGGTGCACTATTTCCAATGCCAGATTTAGGAGCCTTATTTGATTTTATACAAACAGACCATTGTCCCATGGAACCAGGGTTGCTAGTACTAACTGTTACTTGAAGACTACCAGTAAAGAGGTAGTATTTTCCAGAAGTTATAGGGTAAGCTTGTCCATTTACAATAGCATCGCCTCCACCGGCAGTTGCCTTAAAGAATAAACTTGAAGCACTTCCTGAATAAGTAAAGTCATTATCTAAGTCACTTCTGTTATAAGTACCACTTGGCGTAATTAAACAAAACTGCCAGTCTGCATTACCTGGATTAAATCTTGGACCACAAGCTTCTTCCTCTACTGTAACTTGTGTTGAATGAGAATCTGAACCACATTCATTTGTAGCATTAACGATAATGGTATGTGTTCCAGCTTTAAGTGTAAAGTTCGCACTGATTGTGTTTGTACTTGAAACATACTGGAATGAGTTGTTTTGTACTCCATCAATAGTTAAAGTAATCCCGTTTTGACTTGACATGTTCGTAATGGTACCGGTTAATTGATATGTTAGATTATCGGAATTTATTACAGAAACAGAAAAACTTACTGCAGGAGAGATACATGGCTCTTCAACAACGACTTGAACAGATTCAGAATCTTGACCACACTCATTTTTGGCTGTAATTGTAATTGTATGTGTTCCAGGTTTAAGTGTAAAATTCATACTAATTGTGTTGGTATTTGTATTGTATTGGAATGAGCTGTTCTGATTTCCATCTATAGTAACAGTAATACCAGACTGGTTTTCTATATTAGTAATAGTTCCTGTTAGCGCATGAGTATAGTTACTGCTGGAAATTTCAGAAACAGAGAAACTTACTACAGGAGGAACACATGGCTCTTTAACAACGACCTGAACAGATTTAGAATCTTCGCCACATTCATTTGTTGCTTTAACTTTAATTGTGTGTGTGCCCGGTTGTAGATTAAAATTACAGTTTATCTGATTTGTATTAGCTGCAAACTGGAAACTGTTATTTGTTACACCATCAACAGTAACAGTAATACCGTTTTGATTAGCCATATTTGTAATAGTTCCTGTTAGTGCATGAGTATAGTTATTGTTAGCAATTTCAGAAACAGAGAAACTTACGACAGGAGGAATACACGGTTCTTCAACAACGACCTGAACAGATTTAGAATCTTCGCCACACTCATTTGTTACTTTAACTTTAATTGTGTGTGTGCCCGGTTGTAGGTTGAAATTACAGCTTATCTGATTTGTATTTGCTGCAAATTGGGAACTGTTGTTTGCAATGCCATCAACAGTAACTGTAATACCGTTTTGATTAGCCATATTTGTAATAGTTCCTGTTAATGCATGAGTATAGTTATTGTTAGCAATTTCAGAAACAGAGAAATTTACCACAGGAGGAACACACGGCTCTTCAACAACGACCTGAACAGATTCAGTATCTTGACCACACTCATTTTTGGCTGTAATTGTAATTGTATGTGTTCCAGGTTTAAGTGTAAAATTCATACTAATTGTGTTGGTATTTGTATTGTATTGGAATGAGCTGTTCTGATTTCCATCTATAGTAACAGTAATACCGGATTGGTTTTCTATATTTGTAATAGTACCTGTTAGTTGATGTGTGAAATTTGCAACATCAATTTCAGTAATTGTAAAATTAACAACTGGTGGTGAACACGGCTCAGCAACTATAACTTCAGTTGTTTCTATGTCTTCTCCACAATTGTTTTTAGCTGTAACTTTAATTGTATGTGTGCCAGGGGTTAATTTGTAATTTGCACTAATTTTATGGGTGCTTAACACAAATTGAAAACTATTGTTAGCAATTCCATCTATTGTTATGGCAATATCAGATTTGTTTGTGATGTTTGTGACAGAGCCAGATAATTTATGGGTGTAATTTGCATTTGAAATCTCTGATATTGAGAAATTGATTTTCGGAGAGTAACAAGGTTCTGCAACTATAACTTCTGTAGATTCTGTATTTTCACCACAATCATTTTTAGCAGTAATCTTGATGTTGTGTTTGCCGGGTGCTAATTTAAACTTAGCACTCAATTTATTACTACTTGCGATAAAATTGAAAGAATCGTCAGGGATTCCATCAACAATAACAGTAATTTGAGATTTTTTCGTAACATTGGTGACAAAACCTTCTAAAGAGTGTGTATAATTTTCATTATTGAGTTCATTAATTGAGAATTTAATTTCAGGTGTAAAACAAGGCACCACAACTCCAATTTCGGTTGTTTCTTTATCTTCGCCACACTCATTTTTAGCAGTGACTTTAATTATGTGCTTCCCTGGTGCGAGTTTATATTTAGCATTTAATTTGTTTGTGCTTGGAACGAAATCGAATGTATTATTCGGTGTACCGTCAATAGAAACAGTAATTTGATTTTTGTTTTCTATATTAGTAATGGTACCGTTTAACGAGTGTGTGAAGTTTCCGTTTTCAAGTTCATCAACAGTGAAGTTAATAACCGGAGCTTTACAAGGTTCAGCAACTACAACTTCTGTAGATTCTTTATCTTCACCACACTCATTTTTAGCAGTAATTATAATTGTGTGTTTGCCTGGTGCGAGTTTATATTTAGCACTCAATTTGTTTGTGCTTGGAACGAAATCGAATGTATTATTCGGTGTACCGTCAATAG
>CAZUQY010000038.1:9418-14490 GCA_964622935.1 uncultured Bacteroidales bacterium
TTCCGTTTTCAAGTTCATCAACAGTGAAGTTAATAACCGGAGCTTTACAAGGTTCGGTAACTACAACTTCTGTAGATTCTGTATTCTCACCACAATCATTTTTAGCAGTAATCTTGATGTTGTGTTTGCCGGGTGCTAATTTAAACTTAGCACTCAATTTATTACTACTTGCGATAAAATTGAAAGAATCGTCAGGGATTCCATCAACAATAACAGTAATTTGAGATTTTTTCGTAACATTGGTGACAAAACCTTCTAAAGAGTGTGTATAATTTTCATTATTGAGTTCATTAATTGAGAATTTAATTTCAGGTGTAAAACAAGGCACCACAACTCCAATTTCGGTTGTTTCTTTATCTTCGCCACACTCATTTTTAGCAGTGACTTTAATTATGTGCTTCCCTGGTGCGAGTTTATATTTAGCATTTAATTTGTTTGTGCTTGGAACGAAATCGAATGTATTATTCGGTGTACCGTCAATAGAAACAGTAATTTGATTTTTGTTTTCTATATTAGTAATGGTACCGTTTAACGAGTGTGTGAAGTTTCCGCTTTCAAGCTCATTAACAGTGAAGTTAATAACTGGAGCCTTACAAGGTTCAGCAACGATGACCTCTGTAGACTCTACATCTTCGCCACATTCATTCTTAGCGGTAATTTTAATTTCGTGTTTTCCAGAAGTAAGCTTGTAAGAAGAATTAATTTTGTTCGAGTTTGGCTCAAAATTAAATGAGTTTTCTGGTCTGCCGTCTATAGTTACGGTGATGTATTTTTTGTTTATAATATTTGTAATAGTACCCGATAATTGATAAGAAGAACTATTATTGTTAGGTTCAGCAACAGTGAAGTTAATAACAGGATCTTTACAAGGTTCTGCAATAACAACTACTGTAGATTCAGTATCCTGACCGCATTCGTTTTTAGCAACAATGGTTATAGTATGTTGTCCAATTCCAAGTTTTATTTTTGCATTAATTCGATTTGTATTTGACACATATCCAAAACCATCGAACGTTGCTCCGTCTACTAATACTGTAATATCGTTTTTATTATTAATGTTTGCAACGGTTCCTGTTAATAGGTGAGTATAATTTACATTACTTGACTCAGTAACTGTGAAATTTACCACTGGTAAATCGCAAGGAGCATCAATAGAAATTTCTATGGATTCAGTGTCTTGACCACAGTCATTCATTGCTGAAATTATGAGTGTATGTGTGCCAGGGTCAAAATTGTAAATTCCGCTTAAGCTAAACTCATCAGGCACATAGGTAAAGGTGTAGTCTTGACGACCATCTATGGTAAGAGTAATGTTTTTTTGATGCTTTACATTTGTAACCATCGCATTTAGTTGATGAGTAAAACCTTCTTGATTTGATTCAGAAATAGTGATATCAACATCAGGTGGATAGCATGGTTCTTTAACAAACACTTCCACAGATTCTGAATCTTGCCCGCATTTAGTTTTTGCTGTTACTGTAATCTTATGTGTTCCGGGTGATAAATCATATTGGGAACTTATTTGATTATTACTAGGATCAAATTTGAAGTAAGCATCCGGTGTTCCATCAACAGAAACACTTATATTTGATGTGTTATCTACATTAGTTATTGTTCCGTTAAGCTGATGTGTAACATAATCAGAATTTGATTCACCAACAATAATACTTACAACAGGATCAAGGCATGGTGGGGTAGGAGTAGATCCGTGGCCGATATCCCATTTAAATGATAATCCTGTATAGTGGTTTCTATCAATAGGGCTGCCTATATTCTCGTATCCATCTATATTAGCACCAATGCCGCTATCGCTTTCTTCTAAAAAGTAATTAATTTTATGTTCTACACCAATTGAGAAATGTGGAGTAACTTGATAGCCAAGAAACAATCCTAAAGTAGGAGCAAAGCAAAAATGATTTATTCCGTCAGTCTCAAAATTATTATCAGATAGATTATTTAAATCATGACGAATAGTATACCTGCCATCGGTTCCATCAGGATTGATCCCACTATAATCGTAAGAACTTTCTCCATCAAAATAATCAAAGCTTGTTATATTGTGTGTGAATCCAGCTCCACCAAAACCACTGACAATAAATCTTGTTCTTTCTCTAAGACGATTTAGTGTTAAAACAAATTCCAAATCATAATTGAAATGGGTATATTCTATATTATCGTAATCGTATGTGGAGTTACTTAGATTTATTCTGTCATCAAATGCAGAATTTTGACCACCTAAGAATCTAAATCTCCAATCTAAACCAAAAAATGCACCTGGTTTTTGATAAATAGAATGACCAAACATAAAAGTAATGCCAGCTCCGGAAAAATTTCTCAGATCGCTTTGTTGGTATGAACCGCCAAAACCAAAACCTATGTCAAATCCTGGAGTAGCGCTATATGGGTTTTGCTGCGCAATAACTTCGTTTATTCCAAAGAATAATATAGCCGTAAGGATGAGTAATTGTAAATTTCTTTTCATATTTCGTAGTTTAAAAATGCTTAATTGAAGTGTCAAATATAGTTATAATTTTTTTTTATTTTTAACTTCATTTGTTACCCTTATTCAATTCATGTGCCAAAATGGGTAGGTTTTTTTATATGACATAGAGATATAAGCGATTGTGGTGCGGTAAGCAAAGGAGTCTAAGGAATATGTAATTAAATAAAAATCCTTTTTTTTACTTGTATCCATTTTTCAGGAATTTTTACGATAGAGAGAATTAAAAAGTATTTATATTATTTTTGTAGGATGAAAATAATTCTGGAGCAAATAGGAATTCTTTCAATAATGACAATTATTGGAGTAATTGCATTTAAATTAAAGGCTATTACTAGGGAAAATAATGTTGGATTAGCAAAAGTGATAATTAAAATTACTCTTCCATTATTGGTTTTTACAACATTTGCCGGAACAACTCTCAATAAAGAAATAATTTCAAACTTTCCATTTATATTTAGTGCTGCTGTTTTTAGTGTTATGGTTTTGTTTTTATTAAGCAAGCTAAGCGGAAAGATTTTAAAACTGGATAAGGAAAACTCTGCTCTTCATAGTGTTCATACTATGTTTGGTAATGTGGTGTTCTTAGGTTTTCCTTTGTTAAACGCAATTTTTCCTGGTGGTGAAGGATTAATTTATGCAACAATTTTTCAACTGGGACATGATACTTTAATGTGGACTTTAGGGATTTTTATGCTCAATAAAGGATCGCAAAAGAAGACTTCTCATAATTGGAAACATCTTATAAACCCAACAACTATTGCCTTTTTCTTTGGGGTGTTGTTTTTGGTTTTTAAAATAAAAATTCCCGAACTTGTTTTTACTCCGTTAAATAAAATTGGACACACAACTATTTATTTATCAATGATTTATGTTGGAGCTGTTTTGGCAGGAGTAAAGATAAAATCATTAATTTCTAACTTAAGGTCTTATTTCCTGAGCTTTAATAAGCTTATTTTGGGTCCAGTAATTTTGATGGGTTTATTTTTTCTTTTAAAAACATTAGGAGTTGAAATCCCAAATAAAGCAATTCTTGTCTCAGTAATGCAAGCAGCCATGCCTTGTATGATAATAATTTCAGTGCTAGCCGAAGAAATGGGACTAAACTCAAAACAAGCAGTAGAGAATATTTTTGTAAGCTCAATATTGTCAGTTGGGACTTTGCCTTTTATTTATTGGTTGGTAGGAGTTTTGTTTTAGAAATAGGAAAAATATTAAAGCATTAAATTATGAAACAGATGATTTTTAATTTTACAATCTTAGGACTATTTTTATTTTTTATATTACTATCAGGTTGTAAGAAAGACCCTTGTGATAATACTGTTTGTGAAAATGGTGGCACTTGTATTGATGGTGTTTGTGAATGCGCATTTGGCTATGATGGAGAGTTTTGCGAAAACGAGCTATTTGGTACATCATTAACTATTGATAGTCTCGAAATCTTGAGTTATCCAGACCCTACAAGTTCTGAGCTTTGGGATTCTGATTATGATTCATCAGATGTTCAGTCAAATCCAGATATTTTGATTAGAATTTTCATTTATTATCATAATCCGGGAACATATGGTTCGAGTACTCGCCAAGATTGGTTTGAGAATTATAATGCAATTGATCAATCTTCAATTATCTATAACTTGGCCAAGACAGATTTACCTTATACCATTCCAATTGAAGTGACTGTTACAGGTATAAGAACTATTTATGAGTGGGAGTTTCAACTTGAAGATTATGAGGGTTTACTTTCTTCGTACATGTGTGATGTTGAAGATCAATTATTAACGGAAGTCATTGAAAGCAAATCAGATTCAAAATTAATTGAAGATGGGGATTTGCAAATGCGAATTTATTACACTGTAACAGAATAACGTATATAGAATACTTTCTGATAAACCCATTATACCCTGAGCGGCGTTGAAGGGAAACTGATAAACAGATAAACTGATAAGGTCCAAGATTTAAAACTCAAAGGCTAATAGCCAAGTCCTTGAAATCCAGTTATACTAGTGCTTACTCCTTAATTATTTTTCCCGTAAATACATCATTACAATCAATAACCTCGTAGATATAAATGCCTTTTGATAAATCAATTAAAGATATTGAAGATTTTTTTGAAATTTCTTTAGAAATCATCATTCTTCCCTGTATATCATAAATATTTATTTCTAATGAAGTATTATTTGTATTTAGATCAATGTTTAATAAATCAGTACATGGATTAGGATAAATACTTAACTTGTTTTCATGGCTAATATTTTCAATACTACTATTTAAGATAGAATAATAAAAAATTTCCGTTGACCATAAAGCATATTCTCCCAAATCATCACTATATACATTTTCTTGTAAAAGCATGTGATTGTATTTGCTATCATCATAAAAATCATAAGGTAATATTAATTCAGCATTACTAAATTCAGTATTATAATCGGCTTCTTTTCCAAAAGTCTGTATCCAAGCGCTTTCTACATCATCCCAATTGAAATAATTATACTCTATAATATTGAAGACATCATTATAATTATTTATCTTCTTAGTTATTTAATCCCATTCTGATAAAATATTGGCCCAGAAG
>CAZUQY010000039.1:0-14295 GCA_964622935.1 uncultured Bacteroidales bacterium
TTTCAACTTTTGGTCCAACCACAGCAATGCTTACATTATTAATATCTACAAGGCTCACAGGAGAACTATCATCCTCTGCTTTAATATTTAATGTATATGGTTGTTTACGTACATAATCACATTGTGTTTGCCAGACAATCTCTCCTTCAGCATATCCAGGCACAGAAAGTGTTTGCTCAAATGAGGCTGCCGATCCTGCAATTTCAAAAGGAGCTCCATTTGCAGTTAAAATGATATAATCATTATTGATATCGGTTGCACTAAAATCATATTTAAGCAAAGAATCAGCCTCAATACAAATATTATCAGCGTTAATAACGGGAGGCACATTATCTGTCTGAAAGACTTCAATTTGCATATCTCTTATTATCTGACCAATTTTTATTCCTGTTCGCCACTCTTCTATTAACATTGCAATATTATAGACCCCAGGATTAACTGGAGTATCCCATACAAGATCTCCGGTTATTTCATTTACAGTCAATGATGTTGACGCCTGCGGCAAGGTATAACCTTCAATAGGCTCTCCATTTTCGGCCCTACATGTAGTTATTTTATAAGATATACTATCTCCATCTGGATCATATGCTCCAGGATTATGGACAAAAATCTGACCTACAGCAGCTTTGTCAACAGGTGGCTGAGTTAAAATAGGAGTGTTATTAATTCCAATTGTCGGATTAATCAACATCGTTGTTGAAATAGAGAAAACAGTGTTTACGGAATTTGGAATATTATTAACACCAAGATTTCTGTTTGGGTCTTCTACGACAATAACATATACACCAGGTCCGGGATAAGTATGCGTACCAACATATTTATTCCTTTTATAATAATCAGGTAAAAAAATCTCCTCAACTCTAGGCAGATCACTCGTTGTATTATCTCCCCATTGCAATTCAAGCATGGGTCGATCAGCAGTCCACCCTGGTCCAGTTGCAGTATATGTAACAATAGTAACTTCAAATGTCAAATCGGAAATCTGCCTATAAGTTATTTCGCCAGCCCTATTATGAGTTGCAAATGTTTCAAGAACAAACAAAACAAAAATTACTATAGCAAAAAATTTCTTCATCATTGCAAAGTTACGATTTTAAACATCCGAATAGAAGAAAACACCATATAATTCACCTACAAATCGCCTATTTGTTGCATTATATCAATACCGATACCACACCTAAGACATTTTCTTAGATCACAATAGTTTGTTTTGAGATGGATTAGTGCCTGTGAAGCAAAAGCATCATCTGCCTCAAGACCTACATTTCTCCAAACTCGGGTAACTCGATTATTCTCAGGTTTTATGCTGGCCAATATTGTATAATGCTTTACATCACTTTCCAGTTCTTGATGATCTTTATAGTATCTGTACACAAAAGGAGCAATTGTATTAATAATAAATGTGTCGATAGCAGACTGCCCAAATCCGCTTAGAGTTTTCTCAACCGGTTTTCCAAAAACGTAATGCGATTTCCAATATTCAGAGACACTTACGTTAAGAAGATTTTTCACCTCTTTATAATTTACATTACTAATTACAGATGTAAACAATCCATGAAAACCAGAAAGAACGGATGTTAGTTGAGCCAATTTAATATGCGGCAAATTTGCCGGACGCATTTTAGAAAACTTCCATATTCCTGCAGGCACCGGTGTAAGATTATGTAATTTTCGTAAGAAAGAATACTCCCTTTGAAGCAAATTAACATAATCATCTTTTATCGCAATATCCAATAACCCAGATTGACCAAAAATTAAAGATTCAAGTTTTACTAGATTATCAGAATATTTACGAATGAGTTTTAAATCTATTTTAATTGCCAACTGCTCAAATGGGTCAGAATTTAAACCAGAACCAAAACTACGACAAAGGCTTACATAAAATGCAAATTCCCAGTCATTTCTAGAAATTGTAAGATACTTATCTATTACTTCGCTTTTATACTCAAGTCTCTCTACTGCCATTCTTTCGAGCCAAAACCCAAGTTTGAGTTTATCAACCATATCAAAATACTCCTCGCAAGGAATTTGCTTTTCGTTATTTTTAAGCTCAGAATATTTATTAAACAATACATGCGGAAATTTTATTTCCCAAACAGGAATCTCATTTTCTCCGCTAATAAAAACAGGTTTATCATGATTATAGACCACATGCAATATTACATTAGAATATGATAAATCGTTCTGATGTTTATGCTTATACCAGTCAGATGAATTAATATGTAATTCGACATTTCCTGCCCAAATTGTATTTTCAATTTTTATTTTTGAATTAAAAAAATCAGGCCCAGCATCATGATTTTGTAGTCCGACATCAATTATCTCTAATTTTCTACCATCAGTTAGAAATAAGTCGTCATCACTCCAAAGTCGATTCCTGAAAATATAATGTAAAAACTCTTCTTTCATAATTAAAATATCTCTGATAAAAATAATAAAAGATTCCTATCTGTTATAATATTTCTTAAATTACATAATTATTTAAAGTAAATACAAGAATTGGTTTGATTATGAGTAAATCAAAAAAATTAATTAAAGCTGAAGAAATATTTAATAGCATTAGCCATGGGATTGGAGTGATGGTATCAATAGCGTGTTTGATTCTACTAGTAGTATTTTCATCAATTGAAGGTAATGTGTTAAAAATAGTGAGTTTTAGTATTTTTGGCTCATCAATGATAGCGTTATACATTTCGTCAACTTTGTTTCATAGCACAAAAAATTTACGAAAAAAATCACGTCGTAATATATTTGATCATTCTATGATTTATATTTTAATTGCAGGCACTTACACACCAATCAGTCTAGTTGCTCTTCATGGAGCATTTGGGTGGGTTATTTTCGGAATAATCTGGTCTTTAGCAATAGCAGGCGTTATTTATAAACTCTTTTTCTATAATGGTACCAATCAAGAAAGAAAACTTTCGACCTGGTTATATGTTGCTATGGGTTGGATTATCATTATCGCGATTGTTCCATTACTAAGAAATGCATCAAGTATCACACTCTGGTTTCTTTTAGCGGGTTGTTTAAGTTATAGTCTAGGAGTTGCATTTTTTCTGATTAAGAAAATTCCATTTGGCCATGGCATTTGGCATCTTACGATCTTAGGAGGTACAACATGTCACTTTTTTGCATTTTTATTCATGGTAGTGTAAAAAAAAAGGCTGTTAAAAACAGCCTTTTTCTTAGAAGTTACAATACTTATTAAAAAGCACCATAAGTAATATTCTCGAAATATCTTTCACCTTCTTGAGTTGCAATTCCAATTGGAGCAGCCATATAGGTTTTTGTGTCTTCTGAATTATCAAGCTGAGTTTGTTCTGCTTGAAAATCAACAGGAGTGATCGTTACAGGAACACCTGCATGAACAGCTGTAGGAAGTTGAATTGAATAAGTTCCATCAGATACAGTAGCTTCATACTGTAAAACTTGATAAGTATATCCTACAATAGGATTTTGAACTAAATCTCGTGAATTAATACGAAAAACTAGTTTTATTCCGTTTGGAACATCTTCTGCATTTGCATTAGTAAGATCTAATTCGCATTCAACAGTACCAGAAACTGTAACCATTTGCAAAGGGTCTGGAGTTTCTTCTTCTTCTTTACAACCTGTGAACATTAACATTACGCCGAAAGCAGCGATTAACATAATTGAAATAATATTTTTCATAACATTAAATTTTAAAATTATTACTCTTTTTCATTAAATACTAAAAATGGAACATTAAAAACAAAGTACCTGAAGTGAAGCTATCTACACCAATAGTTCCATCATTAGGAAGCTCTGTTGTTACTTCTTCGATATCTGTACCAGTCCAATTTTGAACTGTTTGGAAACCTCCATCGTTTTGGAAATTAAATCCCAATCCCATTTCACCACCAATAGACATTTTTGGAGCGAAAAAATATTCTACACCAATTACACCTCGAGCAACAACACCTAAAGCTCCATTGTTATAGGTTTCTAAAACTCTAGAACCTCCAGAAACTTCAGCACCTAAACCAAAATCATAAAAAGCTGGAGAATTAAATTCTGTTGTCATTTCGTTACCATAATTAAATGTGTCAGTCCAACTATTATAGTTGAAGAAAGCTCCACCACCATAATAACCCTGAATACGACCTTTACCACGATACATTAAGAAGTCTCCACCAACACCTATGTTAGTAGAATTAAATGTGTTAACATCTGTAACTGTAACTAAAGGATCTGGAATTGTTTGATCCATGGTTACAAACTCCCTATCTATGGTATTGACATATCCCAATCTAACAGCACCACGAACTGCTATATCATCTTCAAGATAATACTTCACATAAATAAGATTGTTAGCATTGAAAATACCATTAATAAAGGCGAAATTGGCATTATTACCAGTTGCGAAGCCGTTGAATAAATCACCAAAAAAACCAAGCACAGGCATCGCGTCAATACCTAATGCAATATCTCCTTGTTGAGGTAAGATCGATTCCCCACGTTTCGACAGCATGTCCACCTCTTGCGCAAATAAACCTACTGAAAGGAATATGGCACAAATCAAAATTGTTAATTGTTTCATAATCGAAAGACATTAATTAAACATAATTTTATCAATGCAAATATACTTTATTTTTGACAAATCAAACAATTATAACAGTTTTTTTACATTTTGGTTCTACATAAAACAATATTTTATAATACTTGTATTAATAAATCTAAAGATTCAAAAAATTGATATTCTTAAAAAATCTGACTTAAAGGGATATATTATTTAGATATTATTTACGTTACACTCAATTTGCTTTTTTTCCTGATTTATCTTATTTTGAAGAACAAACAATAGGTATAAAATGATTTCTTGTAATTGCAAAAAAAAACTGCTCGCAAAATAGCGAGCAGTCAAGAGTGTCAAGACACCTTAATATCTTTTATCTTTTATGACGACCTTCGTCAGAGACAGTTAATTTTTTTCTGCCTTTAGCTCTTCTTTTAGCCAAGACTTTACGACCTTCTACTGAAGCCATTCTTTCTCTGAAACCGTGTTTATTCCTTCTTTTTCTGTTTGAAGGTTGAAATGTCCTTTTCATTTGTATATATTTTTTACGTTATCATTTTTAAAACGGACTGCAAAAATAGTATTTTTATTTTTGAATCAAAAAGAAATTGCAGTTTTTTTTATTTTTTTAATGGAAGAAAAATTATTTTTTTCGTTTCAAAAAATTCCGAATCAAAAAAATCAGTAATTTCAAAGACTTCTGCCTTAGCAAAAGGCTTCAATTCTTCTGCAAAATCTCCACCTTTAAGATAGATTATTCCGCGTCGTATTTTATCATTCTTTGTTCTAATTAAACCATTTGATAACTCTACAAATTTAGGAAATGCAGTTACAGCTCTGCTTACAATAAAATCATAAACAGGAGGAAGATTTTCAGCACGTGTTTGAATTGCATTGACATTTGTCAACTTTAACTCTTCGGAAATCGCTTTTACTGCTAAGATTTTCTTGCCAATACTATCTACAAGATCAAATTTAACCTCAGGAAACAGAATTGCAAGCGGAATACCTGGAAAACCACCACCAGTACCAATATCAATTATTTTGGTGTCTTTTGCAAAAGAAAACACTTTTGCAATCGCTAGAGAATGTAAAATATGTCTTTGAAAAAGATGTTCAACATCATTACGACTAATTAGATTAAGTTTAGCGTTCCATTCAGGAAACACTTTCAATAATATTCTAAATTGATCAATTTGCTTTTTAGTAATCCCAGGAAAATATTCTTTAATATCAGAATCCATATTAAATTTTGCCGTTTTTTGCATTAACTAGTGGTGCGAGGAGTTCTCTAGCTCTAAACAATTGGGCCTTAACCGTCCCAAGTGGCAATTGCATCTCAGCAGCAATTTCTTCATAACTAAACTCTTGATAATAACGCAAATCTATTAATCGAGCATAACGTGGTTTTAGCGTTTTTATCATTTTTTTTAATTCAATTGCCTTTTGCGATTTAATAACCAAATCCTCCGGGTTTAGATTCTTACTCTCAAAGTTCGAATTATCAGGATCATGAAAATCCACTCCCGAATCAAATGATTGAGGTCTAATTTTCTTCTTTCGGACAAAATCTATACAATTGTTAATTGCAATCCTAAACAACCATGTGCTAAAAGCATAAACAGGAGTATATTGTGAAAGATTATTAAAAGCCTTACCAAATGTTTCCATGGTTAAGTCTTCAGCATCATTTTCATTTCCAATTTTTTTGAGCAATAAGAAATAAATAGAATCCTGATATCTGTCCAACAATTCTGCATAAGCCCTCTCCTCTCCTTGAAGAGCAAGATCAATAATTTCAAGATCTCTTTGCGCTTTTGCTGAAAAATTGCTGCGTTCTACCATGTTTTTATCTTGTAAATGAATCGGTTAGCAACTATTACCATTAAATAAAAAACCAGTGCAAAGATATCAAATAAAATAAAATAATGGAAAGCAATTTTAGTATTAAATAGTTTCCTACTATTTGTTCCGACAAAATACAAATATAACAGCCTTAAAGTCAATATTGTAACAATTGTACTCCAAAACGGGGTAAACAACAAAATAAAAGCACTGAGGAAAATAAAAGTCTTGGAGATCACATCAATTGAAGTAAATACTTTTGCAAAAAACGTGTATTTTGAAGAAGTAGAAATATGTCTTGACTTTTGCTTAACATAAGCAATAACTGATTTCGCAGGCGTAGATATGGTGAAAGATTCCGGACTTAAGCATATTGTTGTGTTGTTGTCATTTGCTACCTGAGAAATAAACAAATCATCGTCACCTGATAAAATCTCTTTATGAGATTCAAATCCATCATTTTTCAGCCAAACACTTTTTGTATATGCTAAATTACGACCAACGCACATATATGGTTTCCCAAAAACAATAGATACCATATATTGCAAAGCAATCAAATATGTATCATAATTTATAAAACCATTAATAAATCCACCTGTACTCTCATAAGCCCCATAACCAACAATGATTTCTTTTTGAGTACTAAATTTCGAAACCATTGATGAAATCCACATATCAGAAGACGGATAACAATCTGCATCAATAAATAAAAGGTGTTCGTACTTGCTTTCTCTAATACCTACCGTTAAAGCCTGTTTTTTACCAACATGATTAATCAGATTAATCACTTTGAAATTTGAGTGGATTTTTTTGAAGGACTCTGCAATCTCAAGGGTATTATCTTCTGAACAATCGTTAACCACAATGACTTCAAAATCGGGATAGTTCTGTTGTAGAATTTTTGGCAGATTTGTT
Organism: uncultured Bacteroidales bacterium; assembly: GCA_964622935.1. Classification (GTDB taxonomy): domain Bacteria; phylum Bacteroidota; class Bacteroidia; order Bacteroidales; family ML635J-15; genus Bact-19. Next base: position 7,301 of record CAZUQY010000039.1, read on the forward strand.
TTTAGATTATTTTCCTCATTTCTAGCCGCTATTATTATTGATACAGGTAAATTCGTTTTATCTACCTCATCCGATTTACATGCTTGCTTTCTAATTTTCAAGTTAAGGTAAGTATGGAACCCAAATTGAATCAAAATTGAAACCAAAAAGACTGCAAGAGTTACCAAAACCATCCAACTGATAATCAAATTATTGTATATAAGTGCTGATATCAATCTATTCCTGATTTGGGTTTAAATGAAATATTATTCTGAATCTTGTTTACAGTTTACTTTTTGCCTCTTCCCATATTGCATTCATTTCGTCGAGACTCATATCTTTCAAATCAATTCCTTGTGATATAGTTTTCTTTTCAAGATAATTAAACCGCTTAATAAACTTAGTATTAGTCTTCTCAAGAGCATTTTCTGGATTTATACCATATAACCTTGCTGCATTAATAATTGAAAACATAAAATCTCCAAATTCTGCCTCTATATCCTTTTCGCTACCATTTTTTACTTCATGCATAAGCTCGTGATATTCTTCCAAAACTTTATCCCAGACCTGTTCTTTTTCGTCCCAATCAAAACCAACGCCACGAGCTTTATCTTGAATTCGATGTGCCTTAATTAAAGCAGGCAAGCCTTTCGGCATTCCACCAAGTACGGTTTTCTTTTTGCCTTCTTTAAGTTTTAGTCTTTCCCAGTTTTCTTCGACATCTTGAGCAGATGATACCTTTACGTCACTAAATATGTGTGGATGTCTATATATTAGTTTCTCGTTAATTCCTTTTATGACATCAGTAATATCAAATTTCTCTCTCTCCTGTCCTATTTTTGCATAAAAAACGATATGTAGAAGGATGTCACCCAATTCTTTTCTAATTTCTTCGTCATTCTCATCTTCTACAGCTTCGGCAAGTTCGTATACCTCCTCTATAGTAAGAGTTCTTAAACTTTGATTTGTTTGTTTGCTGTCCCAAGGACAAGCCTCCCGCAATTGGTCCATTATATCGAGTAGACGTTTAAATTCTGCAAGTCTTTTATCCATAAAGCATTTAATTTGCTGCAAATTTAAGAAATATTACAAGAAATATTGTATGAAAAAGAGGCATCAGAAAAACTGTGCCTCTCAGTATATTATAAAATGTATTACTATACTAATCCAGAGAATCCCATAAATGCTAGAGCCAATATCCCAGCCATAACTAGAGCTGCAGGAATTCCTTTCATTGCTTTAGGAATTGGTAATTTATCGATATGTTCTCTTAATCCAGCAAAAATCACTAATGCAAGTAAGAATCCTAATGATGTTCCTACAGCATATACAACACTATAAGCAAGATTAAAATCCTTATCAATTACAAGAATTGCGACACCAAGAATTGCACAGTTGGTAGTAATCAAAGGCAAGAAAACTCCTAAAGCCTGATATAATGAAGGGCTGATTTTCTTAAGGATAATTTCAACCATCTGAACAAGAGATGCAATAACAAGAATAAATGCAATTGTACGCATATATTCGATTCCTAAAGATGCCAAAATATAAGTATAAATTAACCAAGTAACTATGGTAGCTAAAGTCATTACAAAAAGCACAGCTCCTCCCATACCAATGGCAGTTTTCACTTTACCAGAAACACCTAGAAAAGGACAAATTCCAAGGAATTGAGCTAATACAATATTATTAACAAATATTGCTCCTATTATTATTAAAATATATTCCATGATAATAAATTTTATTTTTTTCTAATTACTTTACTTACTTATTTTTTTCATCAAAACGATAAGATATGCTAACCCAAAGAAAGCACCAGGAGCTAATACAAAAACTAAAATCCCATCTGCTTGAATGAATTTAAATCCGAAAATTGACAAGCTTCCTAATATTTCTCTAACTGAGCCTAATAATGTTAATGCAAAGGCAAAACCAAGTCCCATACCTAACCCATCAATAAATGATGAAAATACAGTGTTCTTTGATGCAAAAGCTTCAGCACGACCAAGTACAATACAGTTAACAACAATAAGAGGGATAAACAATCCTAAAGATTCATATAATGCTGGCACATAGGCAGCCATAACAAGATCTATTATTGTAACAAAAGATGCTATTACAACAATAAATGCAGGGATACGAACTTTATCTGGAATCAAACTTTTTATAAGTGAGATAACGACATTTGAGCCGATTAGTACAAAAGTTGTAGCCAAACCCATTGCTAGACCATTAATTGCTGAAGTTGTTACACCTAATGTTGGACAAAGGCCCAATAATAGGATAAATACAGGATTTTCTTTAAAAAATCCTTTTGTAAAATTCTTTAAATTACTCATTATTCGTTTCCTCCATCATTTGGTTCAACATTTATTTCAGCATCCACATCTTCTTCCAAAGTTTCGACATTTTCTGTTTCAATAACTTCTTCAGGAGTTCCTTCTGCTAATTCTTCTACACTAGGTTTGTTTGCCATAAAAACCGTCCAAGCAGTTTGAATTGCACCACAATAAGCTCTTGATGTAATTGTTGCTGCAGTAATGGCATCAACTTCTCCGCCATCTTTAGTGACTTTCAACTGTTGGTCTTTCATAATTGAAATATCCATTCCTTTAAATTGCTCATTCCAACTACTAACAGACTTACTTGATTTATCACCTAACCCAGGAGTTTCCTTATGCTCTAGCACGTCAGAATCAATTATAACCCCATTTACATCAAACCCCACCATTACTCTAATTAGACCACCAAATCCGTTAATTGAAAAAGTGTTTACTGCTGTTCCTAAAATCTCATTATCTACAGTGATTGTATATAAATAAACTTCTTTTCCTTCAACTTCAACAATATCTGTAACAATTTCACCTTTATCAGCGCCTGGTACAACTATATTTATAGCTGCTTTAAGTTTTTCGTCTTTAGCTTTCTGAATTGGATCTTTAGTGATATTATAAACATATCCGAGTGCGACTGCAGCCACTGCTGTAATAACAAACAGTGTTAACGTCATATTTAAAAATGTACTTTCTTTCTTAGCCATAACACTTATTTTTTAATGGTTTCGCCAAAACGCTTTGGTTTTGCCCAGTTATTAATTAAAGGTACAACAGCATTCATTATCAGGATAGCAAATGATACACCTTCGGGATATGCTCCCCAAACTCTGATAAGGACAGTAATTACTCCGATTCCAAAACCGTAAAGCAACATACCTTTCGGTGTCATCGGAGAAGTTACCATATCAGTAGCCATAAAAATAGCTCCTAATAATAAACCTCCGGTTAATAGATGGAACATAGGATTTGCATAAGACTCAGGATTTATTCCATAAAGAATTGCAGTAAATATCGCAACAGTACCAAGAATAGAAACAGGAATATGCCAAGTAATAATTTTTCGGAATAACAGAAACAAACCACCTAAAATAAGTGCAGCTGCTGATATTTCGCCAAGCGAGCCTCCCATCTGTCCTATAAACATCTCTCCATAGGAATATGGCATAGAATCCATTATGGATGAAAACGTTTGCCCATTATTTAGACCTTCCTTTACAATTGCCAATGGTGTTGCTCCAGTCTGAGCATCAGTCATTGCAAAGTTTAACACTTTTGTGACAGGCCAAGAAGTCATTTGAACTGGGAAGGAAATTAGTAAGAATACACGTCCTACCAAAGCGGGGTTAAATGGATTGTTTCCTAAACCACCAAAAGACATTTTTCCAATTCCGATTGCAACCAATGCTCCAATAACAATTATCCACCAAGGCAAACTGGATGGCACATTAAAAGCCAACAACATACCTGTTACAACAGCAGAACCGTCAACAATAGTAAGTTTACCTTTTAAAAAGACTTTTTGAAAAAGCCATTCAAAAAACACACATGCTGCAATTGCTATCAGATTAACTCTAATTGCATCAAACCCAAAATAGTAAACAGACACAAGCAAAGCAGGTATCATAGCAATCACAACTCCGTACATGATTTTCTTTACAGAATCCTTTCCGTAATCATGTGGAGACATTGAAACTGTTAACTTATTAATAGCCATTATTTTATGATTTTTTTGATCTTAATATTTTATTTAAATTCGCTTTCCCTAACCTGATGTAATCAAGTAGTGGAACTCCTGCCGGACATGTATATACACAAGAACCACATTCCATACAATCAAGTACTCGTTCTTTTTGCAATTCTTCATACATTTTCACCTTGCTCATATTTTTGAGCTGGAATGGTTCTAATCCCATTGGACAAACAGAAGCACATCTACCACATCGTATACAATTGTATTGTTCAGGACGAGAAGCCGACTCTTCAGGAAAAATCAAAACTCCTGAAGTTCCTTTAGTAACTGGGACCGTATCTGTATTAACAGCTTTTCCCATCATTGGACCGCCATTAACAATTTTACCTGTATCTTCCGGCAAACCACCTGCAGCATCGATAAGTAAATTAATCGGAGTCCCGATTCTTGCTAGAATATTCGATGGCTTTTTAACTGATTTACCAGTAACAGTAACTACTCTTTCGAATAAAGGTTTGTTTTTCTGTACAGCTTCGTAAACGGCAAATGCAGTACCTACATTCTGAACAACACACCCAACATCAATTGGCAATCCACCAGAAGGGACTTCGCGATTAAGAATAGATTTTATTAGCTGTTTTTCACCACCTTGAGGATACATAACCTTAAGAGCTTGAACTTCAATGTTATCAAATTTCTTTGCAACTTCGGTCATATGCTTAATTGCATCCGGTTTATTATTTTCAATACCTATTAATACTTTTTCAGCAGCAATAGCTTTTTGAATCAATTTACATCCTATCATAATCTCTTCTGCTTTCTCCATCATAATCTGATGATCGGCAGTAAGATATGGTTCACATTCAACAGCATTGATTACAAGATGCTGACAAGTTTTACCTGGAGGAACAGATAATTTTACATGTGTAGGAAATGTTGCTCCACCAAGACCAACTACACCTAATTCTGCAACTTTTTTTCTAATATCGTCCGCCGAAATATCTGTATTTGCATTTATTCCTGACGATTTATCAATCGTTTCCATCCACTCATCACCATCTACAGCAATAACAACACAAGTTTTCTTGTATCCAGATGTATCAAGAATTTTATCTATCTTAATAACTGTTCCGGAAACAGATGAATGAATATTTGCAGAAACAAATCCTGTACTTTTAGCTATCAATTGGCCAACTTTCACTTTATCGCCTTTAGCGACTACAGATTCAGATGGAGCTCCAATATGCTGAGCTATCGGGATATTAACCTGTTTAGGTAAATCAATGCTTTCGATAGGCTTTCCTACCGAGAATTTATTCTCTTTTGGATGGACTCCGCCTTTTGGAAATGTTTTTAACACTGTTGTATCTCCTATAATTAGTTTATTAATCAGTTTGCGACTTCGGTTTTTTCAGCAGGTTTTTCTTCTTTAACTTTACGTGGAGGAAAATTTAGCTCCAGGATTGCTCCTGTTGGACACTCACTTACACACTTACGACAAAGTTTACACTTATCGGAATCAATGTATGCACATAAATTCTCAACAACAATTGCATCAAAAGCACAAACTTTAACACATTTACCACAACCAATACACGCAGAATCACAAGCTCTTTTGGCAGGAGCTCCTTTATCTTTATTTACACAAGAAACATAAATACGTCTGCTTTTCTTCCCTTTATTTCTAAGTTCGATAATATCTTTCGGACAAGCTGTAACACAAGCTCCGCAAGCTGTACAATTTTCCTCATCAACAATTGGCAATCCTGATTCCTCATCAATATGAATTGCATCAAAAGTACAAGCATCTACACAATCGCCCAAACCAAGACATCCGTATGCACAATCAGTATCACCACCAAAAAGCGCTGCAGAAACAGCACAACTTGAAGGTCCTTCGTAATCAGAAGTCTTACGTCTTCGATCATGTGTTCCATTACATCTGACAACCGCAATTTGAGGTTCCTTCTCTTCAGCAGTCATACCCAAAACATTAGCAATGCCTTTCATCACATCATTACCACCTGCTGGGCAAAACATACCATCTAAACTATCTGCTTTAACACAAGCCTCAGCAAACCCACGACAACCAGGATAACCACATCCACCACAATTTGCACCTGGAGTCATGGCTTCTGCCTCATCAATACGAGGGTCTTCAACAACTTTAAATTTCTGTGCTACTACATACAAAATTACCGCCAACACAACACCCAGAACACTTAAAGCAATTAACGTATTAAGAATAATGTCCATAATTTAATAATTAAATTTTCTCTATATCAAAATTAAATTCTCGCTTAATTTTATCTTTTAATAAATACAATACATAGTAATAAGGTCCTAAAAGAACTATTGACAACAAACCAGAAATCCCTTCAGATACACCTAACATCATCAATGTAAACAAAGTAGATACAACGACAATAAATGGCATAAGATAACCTAAGAACAAAGCTTTCATTCCTAAAGATTGACGCATAATAACATTAACCTTTTCACCCACATTAAAGAAATTCTTATCGGTTCTAACCTCTATCGTTTTTTGCTCTCCTTCTCCACAAACTCCTTTTGCATGACATGCTGCACATGCAGACTGAACACTCAAATCAACCAAGATTAAATTACTCCTAATTTCAGAAATAACCCCTATATGTTCAATTGTTTCATTTTTCGACATAACAATGCTTAAAAAAATCACTACAAAAGTAAAATATTTGTCATGTAATTATATGATTTAACAACATATAATATGATGATTTATGTAATTTAGAAACGTTATAAATTAATAAGGGGCAACTCATTAATTGTTCACGAATCGCCCTTTAATATCTAACTTACTATATATTACAATTTAATAAATTTAGTTGTATAAAGTTTTTTTTTAGATGTCGCTTTGACAAAATACAAACCGCTTTGCAACGAAGAGATATCAATTGTTCTTAAATCCCATTCACTTGAATATTTATCTTTTTTGACAGACATAACCA
>CAZUQY010000040.1:0-14235 GCA_964622935.1 uncultured Bacteroidales bacterium
CCCTTTTACTAATAATTTACCATCCTGATCAATGGCAGTCAATTCCTTTATATTTCTAATGAGTGTTTTCATATTTAATGTTTTTATGCAAAATAAATTAAAAATTAAGTCAATCTCAAATGTTTTAGAACAAAACATTGCGAACAAATTACTATTTTTACAAAAAATTGAGAAATGGCTTATAAAACAATAAAGGTAATTAATCAGAATAGTATAGCAATTTTACAATTGGCAAATGAAGAAAAGCTTAATGCACTGAGCCAATTGCTTTTTGACGAATTTGATGAAGCACTTGAACAAATACGTCAAGACGACAATTGTAAAGTCTTGATAATTAAGGGTACAGAGGAAGTGTTTTCGGCTGGAGGAGATTTGAAAGAGATTGGTAGTGCAGGATATGATAAGGCTCTTTTAATGTGTACACGGGTGCAAAAGTCTTTTGAGGTATTGCAAAATATTGAAATACCTGTTATTGCTGCTATGCAGGGAATTGTTTTTGGTGGTGGATTTGAATTAGCATTACATTGTGATGTTAGATTTTGTACACCGGATACAATTTTTCGGTTACCAGAATCTGATCTTGGACTTATACCTGGAGCTGGTGGTATTAGTGTCTTTTCTCGTATTTTTAGCCCTGCAGATGCTGCGTATTATCTCTTTACGGGTAATCAAATTCCTGTTAAGGATGCTTTAAATAAAGGATTTGTACAAGATGTTTTTCAGAATGTTGAGTTCAATGATAAAGTTCTTGAATTTGCACAAAGTTTGTGTGGAAAAAGTTCTGAATCGTTGGCTGCTATTAAAAAACTGCTAATTATGAATATCTACGAAGAGCTAGATGAGTGTCTTATCAATGAAGCAAGAGAATTCTCGTCAGTTCTTCAGAAATCAGGTAAAGTGAAAATAGAAGATTTCTTTAAGAATAAAAATAAATCAAAATAATGACTGATAGCTATATTTTTACTGGAACAGGATTTGTTACGGGAAAATACCGAGTAACAAACGCTGAAATTTATTCAAGTGTAAAAAAAGGATTGCTTGAGGGCTTTAATGAGGCTAGAATTGAATCATCTGAATCATTTCAAGAAGCTAAACGAGATAATTCAGATCTTAATGCTTTTGATTATATGGTTGATTTAAAGATGGGATTTCGCGACCGCTTTCATGTTGTGCCCTTCCCTCCTGCTGATAAAGCATACAAAAATGCTGAAACCTCATTATATCTTGTTGTTAAGGCAATTCAAGAAGCTTTGAATAAAGCAGGTCTTTCTGGAAAACAAATCGATGCATGGTATGTTGGTACTGCTACCCCACATCAGCATGCGCCTGGTATTGCTGAGTTTGCAAAAGCATTTTTTACAGATGCAGATGATTGTAGTCCAACATATTCGTTAACATCTGCTTGTGTTGGATTCAATATAAATGTTGAAAATGCTTTGACATATTTTGAATCTAATCCTGAGATTAAGCATATTGTTGTTGCTCATTCTGAGATAATGTCTAAGTTGCTTACTAATGAAGGCGATTTTGTGCCATTTGCAACTTTTGGAGATTCTGCTGCTGCAGTTGTGATAAGCAGGGTTAAAACAAAAGAGAAATGTGGCATTATTGCGTCTGTAAATGGCGAAGATACCGCAATGCTTGATTTTTTGGGAGCCAATATCAAAGGCCATTTGTATATGGATGCTAGAAGAGTAAAATCAAGAGCTGTACCTAATATTGCTGAAACGATTAAACAATTAATGGATAAATGTGATTGGAATGATTCTGATGTAGATTGGTACATTCCTCATCAAACCGGTAATGCAATTGTCCATTCTGTTAGAGATATGCTCGAAATTGATGCTAAAAAGCTCTTTCAGGAAGTGCAATATAATTACGGTAACCTTTCAGGTGCATCAGTGCCAGCATCAATATTTATTTTAGAAGAAAGCAATAGACTCAAGCCTGGAAATAAGATTATTACTTCAGTTGCTGGATTAGGAGGCGAATTTGGGGGCTTTGCTTATGTAGTACCTCAAGATAAGACTGAATTTTCTCATATCCCTGAGTTGATGGGAAAGCAAATATTAATAACAGGTGCGACAGGTGCAATAGGTAGTAAGATTGCCCATCTTGCAGCTAAACAAGGAGCGAATCTAATTTTACACTACAATTCAAATCATTCACTTGCGAAGAAAATAAAAAATGAAATCATCGCAAACTATGGAGTAAAAACAGAATTATGGCAAGCTGATTTGACAAATGCAAATGAGATTAAGAGTTTTGTTAGCAGTCTTGAGAAGTCAACTGATAATATTAATTTCCTTATTGTTACTCATGCAATCACTGGTGGATTGTCAAAAGCGTCTAAAGTAAGTATTGAAGAGTTTAGTCAAGTAATGGCAGTCAATTATCAGTCAGTTAAATTGTTATGTGATAGTATTGGTGAGTTTATTACAGAAACTGTATTAATAACAGGTTCCGTTGGTGAAGATGCTCAGTTTTCGGGATCTTCCGCATATGTTGCATCAAAAAGAGCATTGAGAGGTTATGCGGTTAATCTGGCATCAGAGCTATATAATAAGCGAGTTAATTGCGTTTACTATCTTCCAGGACTTATTGATGACGGAATGATTGCAGAGCTTGATATCTCACAGGTCAATGCTTCAATGATGTCAGTAGCACAGCAGAAACTAATAGATTCAAATTCGATAGCTGATAGAATGTTAAAATCGGTATATAGATTAAAAATAGCTGAAGTTAGAATGTCGTATGAATCTAAACTTAAGGTTATTAAAGATGGATATCTTAAGTTTTAATTTAAATAATGTTTTATCAGTTTATACTTAAACAAAAGATTGATTATGCATACAAATTATATTTTTAGCGGGTTCGGATATTCAGTAGGTAAATATAGGATTACTAATTCCGATATTTTAGAAGCTATTGATAAGGGGTTTTTGCAAGGTTTTAGTAGTAGTAAATTGGAAAATAGTGAGAATTACCAGCAATTCGAGAAGTTATTCCCTGGTAAAACACCTTTTGACTATTTTGCTGGATATAAAATGGGGTTTAATGAACGTCACCATGTGACTCCATTTCCACCAACCACTAAAAAGCTTTATTATGCAGAAACGGCTTTAGACCTCGGAGTTAAAGCTATTGAGAATGCACTTAAAAATGCTGCTGTTCAGGCAAAAGATATTGATGCTTGGATGGTAAGTACAGTATCCTCTCCTGAGCAAGCGCCAGGAATTGCAGCAACAATAAAATCATTTTTTGTCGGACTTGAGAATTACACCCCTACTTTTAGTCTTTCTTCTGGATGTGCGGGATTTAATATAAATATTGAAAAAGCAGTTGATTATTTAAAATTACATCCCGAAGCCAAAAATATCATAGTTGCTCATACAGAAACTATGTCATCTTTTCTTACTAACAGAATTAAGTTTGTTCCCTTTGTGACTTTTGGTGATGCTGCTGCAGCCGTTGTTGTTTCAAGAGTTGAGGATACTGAAAAGTATGGATTACTTGAAATTGTAAATTTTCACGACCTAAATATGCTTGATTATGTAGGTGTAGATTCTCATAGAGATTTATATATGGACGACAGTCTTATTAAAGATCGAGCTACTATAAATCTTCCGGTTGCATCAGAAAAATGTCTTACAAAAACTGGTTGGAATGTAAATGATATTGATCTTTTTGTTCCGCATCAAACAGGAAATGTTATTCTTAAACCTGCAGCAAAAGAATTGGGATTGCCAGAGGATAAGTTATATCTTGATGCTCAGAATTATTATGGAAACGTATCAGGGGCAACGGTTCCTCTCGGGTTAGCTTTATTGAATGAGAAAAGTAAACTCAAGGATAATATGAAGATATTGAGTGCTACAGCAGGTGTTGGGGGTAATTACGGAGCATTTAGTTATATTGTTAAGAATAAAAAGCCTAATGGAGGATTTAATTTGCATACTGATGATATGAAAGGAAGGCAAGTTTTGGTTCTCGGAGCTTCTGGAAAAGTTGGATTTCAACTTTCAAAAGAACTGGCTTCTCGTGGTGCAGATCTTGTGCTACAAGGCAATTCAAGATGGGAAATGCTTAATGAAATAAAAAATGCTAAGGCGATTTTTTGTGATTTTAATAATGAAGAGAGCGTCAGTGCTTTTATTGAAAATCTATTAATCCTACCTGATTTTGATTATGTTGTTAATGCGGCTGGGAAACTTGAAGGTGATGATGTCTTTAATGTTAATTTTTATACTCCTATTAAAATAATTAACTCGATAATTGGAAAAATCAAACATACCATATTGGCAATAGGTACAGCTGCGGAGGATTTCGAATTATTAGGTTATGACTCCTGGATATCTTCAAACCGGGCTTTTCATGGCTATTTGGCATCTGCTAGTGGGGAGTTTCATAAATATGGTATACGAATTGTTTATTTGCAGCCGGGAATACTTGAAGAAGGAATTACTGACAGTATCGCCAGTAAGTATAAATTTAAGTTCATGTTATCGTGTGGACAAGCATCTTGTCTAAAAATTGACGACTTTTGTAACAAATTGGCAAGTTCTTTGTATCTTAATAAAGTTTTGAGCGTACAATATTCATATGAAAATGCGATGTTATTAGGTCGTATGGGATATAAGCTTGAAGTAGATATTTAAGATAAAAAAGATGAATAAACTTTTACTGTCGTTTTTTGCTATAATAATCACAATTAATGCATTTTCGATCGAGGAAACACGTTTATTGCGTTTTCCTACTATTTCTAATGATACTGTAATTTTTACTTATGCAGGTGATTTGTATCTTGTTGCATCTAAAGGTGGTGTAGCAACTAGAATAACTTCTCACGAAGGTTATGAAATGTTTACACATTTCTCGCCAGATGGAAAAAATATTGCTTTTACAGCTCAGTATGATGGTAATACTGAAGTATATTTAATGCCTCTTTCGGGTGGGTCACCTGTACGCTTAACTTATACTGCTACACTTAAAAGAGATGATATTTCTGATCGTATGGGACCTAATAATATTGTTTTGGGATGGACCCCAGATGGTAAATATGTTATCTACAGATCAAGAAGTAAATCATTTAACGATTTTAAAGGACAATTATATCTTGCACCAATAGAAGGAGGCATGAGTAAACAGATTCCTCTTGTCACCGGTAGTTGGTGTTCATACTCTCCTGATGCTAATAAACTTGCATTTAATAAGATATTTAGAGAATTTCGAACATGGAAGTATTACAAAGGAGGAATGGCAGATGATATTTGGATCTTTGATTTTGTAACACATAAGACTGTAAATATTAGTAATGACCCTTCTCAGGATATTTTCCCAATGTGGGTTGGTGAAAAAATATACTTTCTTTCTGACCGTGATAGAATAATGAATTTGTTTGAATATGATATAGCTACAAAACAGACAAATAGGTTAACTAATTTTTCAAGATACGACATTAAATTTCCAAGTTTAGGTGACAATAAGATTGTTTTCGAAAATGGTGGATATATATATTATTATGATCTTGAATTAAGACAAGTCGTGAAACTTACTATTAAAATTCGAGAAGATTTCGCTGCAAGTAGAACAGTAATAAAAGATGTATCGCAGGATATTAAGAACATTGACTTAGCACCTGATGGCTCACGAATTACAGCATCTGCTCGTGGAGATGTATTCTCTATTCCGACAAGAAAAGGTATAACAAGAAATCTTACTAGTTCTTCTAGTGCACATGATCGAAATCCTGTGTGGTCACCTGATGGAAAGCATATCGCTTATATTTCTGATGAATCCGGTGAATATCAGATTTATATTCAGACTCCTGATGATAAAGATTCAAAGACTCAATTGACAAATTTTGAATCAGGTTATATATACCAGTTAAAATGGTCTCCTGATAGTAAGAAGCTTCTTTGGAATGACAAAAGACTAAATCTAAGTTTTATCAATATAGATTCAAAAAAGATAACAAATATACATACATCGATAATTTGGGAGATAAATCATTTTAATTGGTCTCCTGATAGTAAATGGATTGTTTTTAGTGATCAAGATACTGCTAGGGTCTCACAAATTTATTTATATAATATTGATAATAAATCAAAACACATTGTTACAACTCAATGGTATGACTCATACAGCCCTGTATTTAGTTATGATGGTAAATATTTGTTTTTTGTTTCCAACCGTGATTTTAATCCGATCTATAGCAATACTGAATGGAATGTTGCCTATCGTGATATGAGCAGAATTTATATGATTACGCTAAGATCTGATGTCCCCTCTCCTTTTCAGTTGCAGAATGATACTGTTTTTGCTGCTGAGAATCTAGTTTATAGACCAAACTATAATATCGAAATCAATAATATTGAAAATCGTTTGGAAGTTTTACCGATGGATGCCGGGACATTTAAAAATCTTCATTATATCGATAACAAGTTGTATTTTATTGAATCGCATTACAATAAAGGGTCTAAATTAAAATTTTATGACTTTGAAACTCAAAAAATAGAAGATCTTGGAGATTATTCATACTTTACAGTTTCTGAAAATAGAAAGAAAATGTTGATTTCAAAGAATAATGAATACTTTGTAATTAATATACCGCAGTCAAGTATAAGCCTTATTCATTCTGTTGATTTATCAAACCTTCAAATATCTGTTGATCTTAAGAAAGAGTGGAATCAAATATTTTATGAGGCGTGGCGTCAGATGCGAGATTATTTTTATGACCCTTCTATGCATAGAATAGATTGGGTTAAACAGCGAGAGAAATATGCAGAATTACTTCCTTATGTTAATAATCGAAATGATTTAAATTTTCTAATAGGAGAAATGATTTCTGAGCTTAATACTGGTCATGCGTATGTTAATGGTGGAGATAAGCCTTCACCAAAGCGAATACTTTTAGGTTTGCTTGGAGCAGAATTTGAAAAAGATGAAAGAACAGGATATTTCAAAATCACTAAGATATATAAAGGCGAAAATTGGAATGAAAAAACTAAATCACCTCTATTAGGTATTGGATTAAATATTAATGAAGGTGATTATATTATTGGAATAAACGGCACAGACCTTAGTGCGGTTCCTAATATATATTCCTTATTAGTCGATAAAGCAAATAAGATTATAGAGATCAAAGTTAATACTAAACCTGATAACAAAACAGCACAGAAATTTCTTATTAAGCCTATTGATGACGAATCTGATTTAATTTATTTTAATTGGGTACAAAATAATATTCAGAAGGTTTCAGATGCTACTGATGGAAATGTTGGGTATATTCATATTCCTGATATGTCGGCTGTTGGGTTAAATGAGTTTGTAAAGTATTATTATCCTCAGTTATCGAAAAAAGCACTAATAATAGATGATCGTGGTAATGGTGGCGGAAATGTTTCAACAATGTTAATTGAGCGCTTAAGAAGAGAAATGTCTATGATGGCAATGTCTAGAGATGTTCCGGTTCCTAAAACTAAACCTGATGGAATGCTTTATGGGCCAAAGGTTTTAATTATTGACCAATATTCAGCATCAGATGGTGATTTGTTTCCATATCAGTTCAGAAAACATCGATTAGGGCCAATTGTGGGGGTAAGAACTTGGGGAGGTGTTGTTGGTATTCGTGGATCATTACCATTTGTTGATGGAGCAAGTTTACATAAACCAGAATTTGCACATTATGACGAAAATGGATGGATTATCGAAGGTATTGGTGTAAATCCAGATATTGTTGTTAATAATGACTCATATCAGGAGTTTTATGGTAGTGATTATCAACTTGATAAAGCCATAGAAATTGTAAAAGAAGAACTTATTAAGTTTGAAAAGAACCCCCCTCCAATTCCTGATTTTCCTGACAAAAGCGAATAAGTTATTAACAAGACTTGGTAATTATAATTTCTTTTTATAGATTTACATTAAATATTAATTTACGAACTAAAATTATTAATTATGAAAAAAGTTATTGTTTATTTGTTTTCGGCAGTATTAATGTTGAGTTTGTTTTCATGTGGTTCAGATAAACCAGCAGAAACACTTGATGAATTAAAAGAAAAGTACGACGACAAAGAATTTAAAGATTGTGACGAATTTATTTCAGCAGCTGAAGAAATGATGGATGTTTATTTTAAAACCATCGATAAAGCAGCAGATGGCGATGAAGACGCCAAGCAAGATGTTGAAGATTTTGATAAATTTTTAGAAGATTTTGACGAAGATGCTGAAAAATTCGAAGAAGAATGTCCAGAGAAATTTGACGAATTTGAAAAGAAATTCGAAGAACAAATGGATGAGTACATGGATAAACTTATGGAAATCTATGGTGTTGACGAGGATATTGATGATGAGTGGGCTGATGAATATGATGATGAAATGACTGACGAAGAATGGGAAGAGCTTATCAATGAAATGTCTGATGAAGATTGGGATGAATTAAATGCAGAACTTGAAGAAGAGCTTGAATAAATTAAATTATTTGTAAATATTTAAAAAGGACAGATTTATCTGTCCTTTTTTTATTGTATCTTTGTTATAGAATATTTTAAAAGTCATTTTTTATGAAAAAAATAGCAATATTTGGACAAATTATTTTGTTAGTTTTAGTAATTGTTTCATGCAATAATAATAGTACTAAAAAAGAAAAAGCTGTTTCTAAAGCAAAAGCAACAAATCTTGAAGAGCTTAAAGAAAAATATTCAAATTATGATTTTAAAGATTGCGATGAATTTCTCGCTGCTGGTGACGAGATGATTGATGTATATATTGAAACAATAGATAGAGCTTATGAAGGAGACTCTCTTGCGAAGAAAGATTTAGATCGTTTTGATACATTCATGAATCAGTATGATGCAATGGCTGTCGAATTATCGAAAGAGTGTCCTGATCAGTTTGAAGCATGGGCAGAAAAAACAGATGTTAGAGTGTCCGAAGCTTCCGAGAAGCTTTTTGAAATTTATATGTTAGATTATAATCCGGATGCTTTTGAATTTGACGAAGAGCTTGAAAAAGAACTAGAGGAAGAGATGAAAAAGCTAAATGAGCAAGTTGAAAAAGTTCTAAGTGAAGATGCTCTTTCAGTAAAAAATTAGTTGTATTAATGCTAAGTATTTGTATTCCCGTATATAATTATAAAGTTGACAAGCTTGTTATTCAATTGTCAAATCAATGTAAAGCATTGAACATTGATTTTGAAATTATAGTGTTTGAAGACGGGTCAGACCTTGAAAAACGCAACGACCTCTCCTTTTGTCCATTTGTAAAGCATTTAGTAAACGATGTTAATCTAGGGCGAAGTGTGTCTAGAAATATACTTGCAAAAACATCTGTTTACGATAAAATTCTATTTCTAGATTGTGACTCCAGTATTATTGATGAGAACTTTATAAAAAATTACATTGATGCATATGAATATCCTGTTGTTTGTGGAGGTACTCTATATTTGCAGGAACAAAAGGAGGAAAACAAAACACTGCGTTTAAGATATGGCATGAAAAGAGAAATGGTTTCTGCTAGTGTTAGAAACTTTAATCCGAATAAGTCTTTTGCAACTAACAATTTTCTGATTTCGAGGAACGTCTTTGAAAAAGTGTCATTTTGTGAATCATTAAAAAAATATGGACACGAGGATAGCTTATTTGGTTTTGAACTAAAACAGAACAATATTACAATTTTTCATATTAATAATGCGGTGGTGCATCTTGGTGTTGAATCAAATGGCGAGTTTATAAATAAAACTCTTTGTGCAATTGATAATCTGATTTTGATTGAAAAAATGGAAAATATTAATCCCTTATTTACATCAGAGATTAAGCTAATTAGCACTTATGAAAGATTAAAAAAGATAGGATTATCGATATTTGTTTTGTTATTTTTTAATATTTTTGGTAAGGGAATAAAAAAGCATTTAATAGAGTCAACAAGACAGTCTATATTTTTGTTTGATTTATATAAGCTAGGATATTTCATTAAAAGAAGAAGTTATGAGAATAAAAGAAAGTAGAATATTAAATTTAATGTTCCTAACTTTTGTTTTTGTAATAATTATCTTCTTGTCAAATTGTTTTACAGGTTATAATCCTGAAGAAGCTATTAAGTTCTGGACTCGAATGTTGAAAATGGGTTGAGCCCATCCTTCAGAATTTCGTAGTACTTATCCATTAGATGAAAGAGAATAGAAAATATGAAAAAAGTTTTGCCTGAGGCAATGGAATATTATAATAAATACAATTAATCTTTTATCTTTGTAAATAAAATATTTAACAAATTCAGAATATGGAAAAGCTTAGAACAAATTATCTTGGATTAGAGTTAAAGAGCCCTATAGTTGTTGGTAGCTCAGGTTTGTCAAAAAAAATGTCTAATTTAAAAACAGCTCAGGAAAGTGGTGCAGGTGCAATTGTACTTAAATCAATTTTCGAGGAGCAGATAATACATGAGAGTAATATCGCGATTGATAAAAGTTTTGATTATCCCGAAGCTGCAGATTATATAAACAATTATTCTAAGCATAATTCATTAAATGAATATTTGCAATTAATAAA
This sequence comes from uncultured Bacteroidales bacterium, assembly GCA_964622935.1. Lineage (GTDB taxonomy): Bacteria > Bacteroidota > Bacteroidia > Bacteroidales > ML635J-15 > Bact-19. Next base: position 10,548 of record CAZUQY010000040.1, read on the forward strand.
AGATGCAAAAGATACAGTCGATATACCAATTATTGCAAGTATTAACTGCACAAGTGATGTTGAATGGGCTGATTTTGCAAAAAAAATCGAAGATGCTGGTGCAGATGCACTAGAGCTAAATATGAATGTTTTTCCTTATAGTCCTGATCAGACATCAGAAGAAATAGAAGAACAATATTATAAAATATTTGAACAAGTTAAAGCGAACACTACGTTGAATATAGCGTGTAAGTTAAGTAAGAATTTTACTAACCTACCCTATTTTATTAAGCAATTGAGTTTTAGAGGTGCTAAAACATTTGTTTTGTTCAATAGATTTTTCGAACCAATTATTGATATTGATAAACAGGAAATATCAGCCTCGTCAGTAATAGGTCATGAAAATGACTTGAAAAATTCTCTTCGTTGGGTTGCTATTATTAAAGGGATGATGCCGGATATAGAAATATCTGCCTCAACCGGAATACATACTTCAAGTGGTGTGATTCAGCAAATTCTGGCAGGTGCGGATACCGTTCAATTATGTTCAGTGCTGTATCGCAAAGGTGTTCAAGAAATTAAACCAATAACAGACGGTGTGATAAAATGGATGAATGATAATTCTTATTCACAAGTAAGTGACTTTAGGGCAAAACTTTCATATAAAAATATTGTGAATCCTCAGATGTATGAGCGATTTCAGTTTATAAAACATTTTACAAATGTTGAATAAGGGTTTATTAAAGATTTACAATTGAATGTCCTGATTTTCAGGACATTTTTTTTATTTTGTTTTTTGTTTTTCGTATAAAATATAGTGTTAAATAAAAATGTCATATCTCTATCTTGTTGAATTTTAGTAGTTTTGCAGCTTGTTTAAATTAAATATGTCCTAATAATTATGATTGAAAAAATATATAAATCCTATACAATAAGAAATTATAAAAAAATCAAGCAATTATCAAAATTATCTAGAGAGGACCTTAAAAGCATTGAAGTTGTTGGAAATGTGTTGCCGTTTAAAGTAAATAATTATGTTATAGATGAGTTAATCGATTGGGATAATTACAAGGATGACCCAATTTTTCATTTAACTTTTCCACAAAAAAACATGTTAAGTAAAGAGCATTACAATATTGTTGAGAAAGCTCTTAATAATCTTACTTCTGACGAAGAAATACAAAATATTTGTAATAATATTAGAACACAGCTTAACCCTCACCCTTCTGGACAGCAGTGTTTAAACGTAGCTATGCATAATGGACAATCAATGTCTGGAGTACAGCATAAGTATCGTGAAACAGTCTTGTTCTTCCCATCATCAGGTCAAACTTGCCATGCATATTGTACTTTTTGTTTTAGATGGCCTCAATTTGTAGGAGGAAAAAAGATGAAGTTCGCTAGTAAGGAGTCTCAGGATCTAGCTTCATACCTTCAAGATCATCATGAAGTAACAGATTTATTGTTCACTGGCGGGGATCCAATGACTATGAGTTATAAAGTTTTTAAGAAATACTTTGACCCTATTTGGAAAGTTATTGATAAAACAAATATTCAGACAATTCGTATTGGTACAAAATCATTATCATTTTGGCCCTATAGGTTTGTAACTGAACCAGATGCACAGGAGATGCTGGGTTTATTCAAAATGATAGTTGATAAAGGTATTAATCTGGCATTTATGGCTCATTTTAATCATCCTGTGGAATTAAGTACTCCTATAGTAAAAGAGGCTATTAAACTAATTTTATCTACTGGAGCACAAATTAGAACACAATCACCAATTTTCAAACATATCAATGATGATCCGGATGTTTGGGCTGAATTATGGAGAAAGCAAGTAAACTTGAACTGTATTCCTTACTATATGTTTATAGCAAGAGATACAGGTGCAAAAGAGTATTTTGAATTACCACTTGTTGAAGCCTACGAAATTTTTAGAAAAGCATATAGTAAAGTAAGTGGAATATGCCGAACAGTTAGAGGACCAAGTATGTCGTGCACTCCTGGTAAAGTAATGATTTCAGGTATCGCTGAATTAAATGGCGAGAAAGTATTAGCTCTTAGATTTATTCAGGGGCGTAATCCTGACTGGGTTGCAGTGCCTTTCTTTGCAAAATATGATGAGAATGCTTCATGGATGACTGATCTTAAACCAGCCTTTAGCGATAAATTCTTCTTTGAAAATGAAATGGAAGAGATGTATCATTTGAAAAATTCCGATTGCGAAGAAAATAAATTTGAATAAATTTACTGAATTTTGATCATTGAATTTGATACGGTTAACTAAAAGGATTCAATTTATTAATAACCATTCCTACTGTTAAATTGAGTGAAATTAATCAATTTGTCGTAAGTCTCTGATGGGTTACGGTGATATATCAATAATAAGTAATCATTTTCGGTTTCTTGGTAACTACCTTCAAAAAAACTAAAGTCCGGCTTTGCTCCTTCATCATGGCTTAGTAGTACATATTGATAATTATAATATCCTTGCTTAAGGAATAGCAATTTTTCGTAGGATTTAGATTCAAGATTATATTTCATTTTGTAATCATCGCTTAATTCGTATCCTGATAATTCGCCATATATGTAGATGTCTGCATCTGAAATTGGTTGGTAGTCAAGTGAGAATTTTACAATAGCATATTCGGCTTCGACTTCGGGATAATCGTTATTTGCAAATCTTTTTGTGCTAACTACGTAATGTCCGTTTATATCTTCTACAGAACTGTAAGGATCAAAGAATTTAGGCTTACTTTTAAATAATGTGACATAGTAATATGGCTTTTTAAATTCGATGTTTTCTACATATTCCGAGAAAATCTCGAGATTGTTAAAACTGAAATACCTGTATTCATTCCCAGCATCAAATTTCGTTTTGTCATCCCACTCGTAAACAAGAGTTTCATTATCCAAAAAGCTTGGAGTAATTCCTGTAATTGCATTATCCCATTGATAATTCTGTAAAATGACTATTTTTAAGTCAGTGTGAGGATTGGATATATTATAGTTTTTAATATTTATGTTAAAATCTAGTTTCTGATATTTTTTTCGATAATCACTTTCTAGAGCTTGATTAATTCGACCTTCAACACTTATAAGGTTTTCATATATCATAAATCTACGAGTACAAAGTATTCTCTCATCATCATCTTTAGAATAAACAATCAAAAGATAGTTGCCTGATAACATAGGTTTGATATCTCTGTTGGGAATTTCAAGACTAAAATGAGTATATGGAACAAAAGTACTATGTGACTCTTCATAATCTCTGATATCATTTTCTTCAAATCCATCTGCGTATTCAAAAAACATGAGGTCAGAAGGTTTCCAGTCATTTGTGCAATGGATAATTGTATAATAAAAATCAATAGGTTCTGAATCCATTTGATCAAAACTAAAAAGTAAAGGATTATTGCTGTATAAGTCCATTATGGGATAGCTTTGCTCCCATTCGTTTTGGTGTATCCGAACTGATTTTAAGTTTTTTGAATAAACCTTATCTATACAGGCAATTGTATCAGTATTAATAGCATGAATTGAATTTGTTATTATTAAACAGGCAACTATAAATAGTATTTTATGTCTCATATCTGGCATAGGTATTGCAATTGAAAAATTAATTTTTAGCAAGTAAAACATATTAATTAACTTTATGAAAAATTTCTTTATGAAAAAAACTGTAATATTCTTTGTTTTGACATTG
>CAZUQY010000041.1:0-14126 GCA_964622935.1 uncultured Bacteroidales bacterium
AAGGTTTAAAAGTTTAAGCTACGCTGTTTAAGGTTTAATTTGTTCTAATATATATTCGAAATCTAAACATAATTGTAATTGATAATAAGTTTCAAGTAATGAGCCAAAAGCATATTCAATGAAAAGTATTTGTACTTTAGTTGCTAATCTTGTTTTAAACTTTTAAACCCTTAAACTTTAAACATATTACTAGTTTAAGGTTAAAAGTTAAAATACTTACAATTCAATAGAGGAGAATTTGACGCCCTTTTACAGCTTCGCTCTCTCAGTCCCATATTTAAGATATTCTTTTAAATGGAAGCTACTATAAAAAATCCATGAATAATTCATTAAATTTTCAACAACAAAGAAAAGTAATATTTTCTAAAGAAAAAACTTATGTTCCTATTTAAATTAATTTCTTTATTTAAATAATTAAACTATTTTTGTGCTTCTTAATTGAATACTAATGAATCGTATATTTTATATAAAACGATGAGCATGCTGATGAAATATAAGTACATAGGTGTATTTTTACTTACAGTACTAGTACTAAGTTCGTGTACAGGTGTGAAAAACCTCAGATATATACAATCCCAAAACGAACTCTTGGACACTGTAAATTATAAAATAAATTCGAAGGATTATAAACTTATGAAAGGTGATAATATTTATATAAATATTATGACTTCGAATGAAGAGTTTCAGAATTTCGTATCTCCAAAAAGCAACAAATCATCTAATACAACGTCTGCGAATCCAGCAGGGCTATATTTATTGAGTTTTTCTGTTGATAAGGATGGTTTAATTTATTTACCTTTTATAGGAGAGATAAAAGCTGGGAGTAAAACAATTTCCGAGTTAAGACTTGAAATCCAAACTGCACTAGAGGTGTATCTGACTGATGTTACTGTTGATGTGAAACTTATAAATTTTGGCGTCACAGTTATGGGTGAGGTCAATAGACCAGGTCAATATTTTGCAACTGGGGATAAACTTAATCTATTGCAAGCTCTTGGAATGGCAGGTGATTTAACGATATACGGTAGCCGCAAGAACATTAAACTATTGCGCTTAACAGAAAATGGTGATTATAAGATTCACCGTTTCGATATAAGATATTCTGATGTCCTCGCCGATGAATATTTTTTCTTACAGCCTGGTGATATCGTATATGTTGAACCTCTTGGCACAAAGCCTTTCGGTCTTGGGGCTTTTACTGTTGGAACAATGGCATCAACTATTACAGCATTAATTGTCATTCTTAACTTTTTTAAATGAAAAACCTTATATGAATTCCAATAAAGAAATACAAGAAGAAAATATAAATTTCCGCTCCTATTTTAATGCATTGTTAGATATCTGGTACTTGTTTCCAATTTTCATAATTTTATTTGTTGGAATAGCATATCTTTATAATCTTTCTACTCCACTTGAATTTAAGGCAGGCTCTACACTGCTTATTGAAGAAGATTCAAAAAACTTTTTATCGGATGATATGCTATCTGGATTTGGACTCTTCGACAAGCAGCAGAATATCGAAAATGAGATTGCAGTGCTTAAATCATATAGCTTGTCTGAGAAAAGTGTAATTAGTTTTGGCTCTTATGTAAAGTATTATCAGGAGAAGAAATTACGCCGTGAAAATGTTTACAAGAGCTCTCCATTTTTTGTTGTTATTGATACTCTGGAACCTCAGCTGACGGGTTGCTATAAATTAGAGTACAAAAAGGGAGCCATTGAAATAGAAAGACAAGAAGGAGATGGCATATTATACAATTTCGCTAACCATGACGTCATTCAAATAATAGAAACTAACCCTGAGATTTCAATTAACACAAAGATTGGACAATGGACTAACAATAAAAGTTTAAATATCAAAATCGAGAAAAACACTCAGATATTTGATGAAAGTGAATTCGCCGATAACATCTGGTATTTTTATATCTACGATCTTAATACACTTGCACTTAAACTTAATGGATCAATTACTGCAGAACCACTTAATAAACAGGCGGATGTCATTTCATTAAGTTTGACAAACGACAATCCCGAAGAAGCCGTAGATTTACTCAATTCGCTCTTAATGCAGTATTTTGAGGACAATCTTAATCAAAAAAATACGATAGCTGTGCGTACAATATTTTTTATTGACGAACAACTTTCAATACTTGCAGACTCCCTAGAAACTAACGAAATAGATCTTGAAGAATTCCGTAAAGACAACATGGTTATGGACGTTTCATTTCAATCGTCAGCTGTCTACCAAAATCTTCAAGTTTTAGAAACTAGCTTGGCCATGGCTGAGCTAAAAATGAAGTACTTTGAATATCTTAAAGAAAACCTGGAAAAATCTACAGATTATTCGAATATATTTGTACCATCAATAGTGGGCGTTCAAGATCTTTTGCTAAACAAATTAATATCTGATCTACTCGAACTAAACAGCGAAAGAATCAAAATTAGCAGCCGCAGTACAGCCGAGAATCCTCTCTTACAAGATATTGACAAACAAATAGCAGAACTTATGTCTGCCATATCACAAAGTGTCAGTAGCCTAATCAGTTCCACACAAATAGAAATAAATGAAACTGAAAAATTGATAAAAGGACATGAAAAAGAACTCATGAGACTTCCTGAAACAGAAAGAACCCTTATAGGAATACAAAGGAATTTTACAATTAACAATGAAATTTACACATATTTATTACAAAAAAGAGCAGAATCGTCAATAGCTCAAGCCTCAAATATTCCAGATGGTAAAATAGTTGATAATGCTAGAGTAAATCTTACTGAGCAAACACAACCCAAAACAACATTTATTTATTTCATTTTTGCTATAATTGGCATACTTATTCCTGTTATTTACGTAATTATTAAAAAGAGACTTTTTGATTTTATTGACGAAAAAAGTGTTCTAACCTCTGCTACCAAAATCCCTCTGGTAGGTTCAATTCCTCATAGCGAATTGGAGTCCATAAACATTATGATGGACCATCCAAAGTCTTATATATCTGAATCATTCCGTAGCATCTGCACAGGACTTAAATTTTTCAAGAAACAAAATGACAAAAATGTTACTATCTTGGTTTCTTCATCTGTTCCTGGAGAAGGCAAAACTTTCATTTCGGCAAACCTTGCACAAGCATATGCAAGTCTTGAGAAGAAAACAATTATAGTTGGGCTTGACCTTAGAAAGCCAGGACTTTCTTATATTTATTACAAGGATAATTCTAAAGGAGTTAGTACAATTCTCAGCAATCAGTCAACACTTGACAAGTCTATACAACCTACAGCAGATTCTCATTTGGATGTGCTTTCATCAGGGCCAGTGCCTCCAAACCCCTCTGCTCTTTTAGGTAGCGAAAAAATGAAAGCTTTGCTGAAAGAACTTAAAACTAGGTATGAGTATATTATAATAGATACGTCCCCTATGAACCTTACTACAGACGCAATACAAATTGTTGATGAAACTGATGTGCTAGTATATGTAGTTAAGTATGGATATAGCCGAACCAAATTTCTTGAAAGTATCAATAATCTTTACAACCAGAAATATTTCAAAAACACAAGTTTGGGAATAGTGTTTAACGACATAAAAACATCCAGATTCAGAGGTTATGGTTATACCTATGGTACAGGATACGGATACGGAAAGGGATATGGTTATGGCATGGAAAAGAAAAGAAAAGGCATATTATCATGGATAAAAAACAAATAAACAAATATTAAATTAATTTCAAATATATTTTGTGTATTAAAAAAATTGTGTATTTTTGTCCAATAATTAGTTAATCTTAAATTTAAACTTATGAAAAAAGCATTTATTATTTTATCGTTAGTATTATTAACAGGAGCAATTATTGCTCAGGAAAACACTCAGAAAAAACCTATCGCTTTTGACCTTACAGGTGGAGCAAGAATAGGTGCAATGGAAACTGCTAACACTCTTATTTACACACCTGCTGGTGCAGATTTAGGCGTAAATTTTGGCGTTAGGTATATGTTGTATAACCTTACTGATGAAACATTTTTTAGTTCACTAGGTCTAAAACTTGATTTCGGATATGATCAAGCTAGTGCAGAAATGACTAATGGTGGAACAACTACTGGTCAGATAATAAGAATTGGTGGTCATTTAATTTTTGACTTCAATGATATTTATGACTTGGGAGTAGATGGACTAGGCATTTATTTGCATGGTGGATGTGGTGCGTCATTTTTGTCAAATCCTGACGGAAACTTAACAGGTAATTTTGACAAAATGCCAAACTTAGTTTTTGGTATCACACCTGAATACAGATTCCATCCAAACGTTGCTGTAATTGCTGATATATCTCTTGTTGGATTATTCATGCAAGATCATGGTATCGAAGGTAATAGTGATTTCCTTTCAGGAGCGCCTGCAGATAAATATTTTACTCCATATCTTAATGCTTCTATTGGATTATCATTCAGGATTGGTGAATCTTATGATTCAGTACCATTTTTCGAATAGACAAACTCTTTAATAAATGTTTATGATATAAATTAAAGCACCATATACGGTGCTTTAATTATTTGATTTTATTAAACAAAAAAACAACCACGAAATTCGTGGTTGTTTTTTTTTAGGGTGAAAGACTCAAACATCCAGCCTCTACGTCCCGAACCTAGCACACTACCAACTGCGCCACACCCCGATTTATATGTGCATTTTTTTTCTGCAATACAATTTTATTTATTCAATCCCACGCATAGATTTATAGCAATTTTACATTGATAATTATTCTTTATGAAGCTACATTCAAATCTTTGTAAATACTTCCACATTTAGTCAATAATACCTATTAGTCTACAAGATGTCACATATGCCGATTGGGAATATATAATAAGCCGCTTTTTACTAAGTTTCGATTTTACTCAGCACGTGTCTTCGATTCGATTAAAATATTATCAATCAGCATTAACAAATGAAAGATGGGTTAAGTCACTCCTGTATTCAACACTGGGGCACCAATAATTTTATTGCAAAAATAATATAATAATTTGATTTTTTTTAACAACCACATTTAAGGATTAAGGTTTTGAACAGTAATTATTGCACCACGTGTTAGCCTGACAAAACAGCGGGCAGCTCTAGCGGTGAAAACAGAATAATTAGAATTGTGTCAAGCCGACATGTCGTTTATAAACCAAATACTTTGTAAGTATAGAGGGCTGGAATTTGTTTTATACTAGGTCGACTTACAATTCAATTCTTTTGTTAGAGGCGGGTCGGACGCATTGTTTTGTCTTGATTTCTTTGTAACTTGTTGTTCACAAAATATTAATTCTCAAAGGTGTTCACGAACTCACTTCGTTCGGTAGATCAAGCAAGAAAGTTAAGAAGTCGCTTAGAGAAAACTCCAAATACTGTATTAATGTAGTATTATTTATATCTTACTTTTTCTTACAGACACATAATAAAGACAATCAAAACTGATCTGGGTCACCCAATATTACTCAAAAGAAAAGATTATGTTCTTAATGCTCAAAGAGTTGAGATTTTAATATCAAAAAAACGTCAAAGTCAGGAAAAATATTATCAATTAGCATTAACAAATAAGAAAAAGGTTAAGTCGCTTTTTGCTTAGACACAAACCTATTTATTATCACAGAAATCACAGAATCGCCTGTTACATTAACTGAAGTCCTTAGCATATCCAAAGGTCTGTCGACAGCAAAAATCAAAGCAAGGCCTTCAACAGGGATATTTACAGAAGATAAAACTATTAACAACATTATCATTCCAGCTCCAGGAACTGCAGCTGAACCTATTGAAGCAAGTGTTGCAGTTAAAATAATTGTTAACATATCATAAAAACTCAGATCAATTCCAAAAACCTGAGCAATAAATACGGCTGCTACGGCTTGGTACAAACTTGTACCATCCATATTGATTGTAGCACCAATCGGTAAAACAAAACTACTGACTTCCTCTTCAACATGAAGATTATCTTCAACACATTGTTTTGTAACTGGTAATGTTGCTGCACTTGAGCTAGTGCTGAAAGCTAACAATTGTGCAGGAAAAACACCTTTTAAGAACTTAAAATATCTAATCCCCCCCCAACCTTTGGCAAACAATGGATAAACAACACTCATCATAATAAACAAGCCAAGCACTACCACAAGCGCATACATCCCCAAAGCACCAAATAGTCCAGCAGAATCTGCTGGATTATCCCCAGCAACATCGATTATTACAGAAGCTAACAAAGCAAAGACTCCAATCGGAGCGAATTTCATGATCAAACCTATTATTCTTAAAATAATTTCATTTAAAGAATCGAACAAATTGCGAACAGGTTGTGTTTTCTCTCGTGGAAGGCTAATAATTGCTATTCCAAATAATATTGAAAAAAAGATTACCTGAAGCATCATTGTGTTATCTGTTGCTGAAAAGAAAATATTCTCAGGAACTATGTCAACAAGAAACTGAACAGGTCCATTTTCATCAACATTAGTAACTTTTATTGCATTTTCCGAAACAGACTCAGAATATTTTTCAAACAAAGCCTGCTGTTTTTCAACAGGAAAATATTTCCCAGGATTAATGGTATATGCCAAACTTAATCCGATAGTAATTGCAATAACTGTAGTAATAACATACAATAAAATAGTTCTAAACCCCATTCTTGATAAGCTTGCAGTATCACGTATATCCGACACTCCCTTAATTAGACTAACAAAAATAAGAGGAATTGCAATTAGTTTCAGAAGCTTAATAAATATAGTGCCAAAAGGAGAAATCCAATCTGATGTAAAATTTGTCAACCCAGTATTGACCGCTACCAAACCATAAACAATGCCAATAAGCATTGCAATAAGGATAAACGCAGACAATGGTATTTTTTTTAATGTAATTTTCATACTATACAAATCTAATAATTTACCTTTATTCTAACAAATATAACTTGATTTTAAGTCTGCTGTCAATGTTTTAATACTTTTTCTTATTTTTGTTCGTTAAATACCTTTATGAAGATTTCAGTAGTAATAGTAAATTACAATGTAAGACATTTTCTCGAACAATGTCTCAACTCTGTATATGCTTCTGCAAAACACTGTGAAACTGAAATATTTGTGGTCGACAACAATTCTGTCGATGGATCATGTTCAATGGTCAAAGAAAAATTTCCTAAGGTCACACTAATAGAGAATAAAGTAAATTACGGTTTTTCTTATGCAAATAATCAGGCAATTAAACTTGCAAAAGGCGAATATGTACTACTTTTAAATCCGGATACAGTAATTGAGGAGAAAACCTTGTTTACTATTTCAAGTTTTATGGATTCTCATCCTGATGCTGGAGGACTTGGTGTTAAAATGATAGATGGCAAAGGTCGTTTCCTTCCTGAATCCAAGAGAGGATTGCCTACACCAGAAGTTGCATTTTACAAAATATTCGGGATTTCCAAAATATTCGCTAAATCCAAAAAATTCGGAAAATACCATTTAACATATTTAGACAAAGAAAAAACACATATTATTGATGTGCTTTCCGGAGCCTTCATGCTTTTGCGTAGTGAGTGTCTCATGAAAACTGGACTCCTCGATGAAGCATTTTTTATGTACGGTGAAGATATAGATATGTCATATCGAATCACTCTGGCCGGATATAAAAATTACTATTACCCAGAAACAACTATCATTCATTATAAAGGCGAAAGCACAAAAAAAGGCAGTATAAATTATGTACTTGTTTTTTATAATGCAATGATAATCTTTGCAAAAAAGCACTTTTCAAAAAAACATGCTGGAACATTCAGTGCATTAATTAATTTCGCAATATACATTAGAGCTGCCTTAGCAATTATTTATCGTTTTTGCAGAAGCATAATAATTCCTATAGTTGATGCTGCAGTAATCCTTGCCGGTTTTGCGCTTATCACTCCTATCTGGTCAAATTTCATTTTTGGTGATAAACAAGCATACCCACTTAGTCTTTTTGTGTACGGAGTTATTGCCTATTCAATAATCTGGATAATTTCTCTATTATTTCTAGGTGGTTATGACAAACCCGTTAAAATAAAAAATGTTATTAAGGGGATTATTGCCGGATCGGTAATAATACTAGTAATGTATTCATTACTACCCATGGAATTCAGATTTTCAAGAGCTCTGATTCTTTTAGGCACAGCATGGTCGATAATAGTTATCCCTCTACTTAGGATTATATTACATTATACTGGCAGGTCCGTTTTTAAGATAAGCCTTCCAGGGAAGAAACTTGTTGCTGTTGTTGGAGATAAAAATGAAACAAAACATTTAGTAGCAATCCTAAACAATAACAACCCTAAAATAAAAATTGCTGCTTTTGTCAACCCATTGATTGAAAATTCTGATGAATTTTTTACCGGATCTCTAGAACAACTTGATGAGATTGTAAGAATTAAAAAAATTGATGAAATAATATTTTGTGCTAAGAATCTGCAATCGCAACAGATTATAAGAACAATGCTTAAACTAAATAACGCTAAACTGGATTATAAAATTGCTAGTCCTGACGGGATCTCAGTTATAGGCAGCAATTCAATCAATACAACTGGAGAATTATACAATATTGACCTCAACAGTATTCTCAAGCCTGAAAATCAAAGAAATAAAAGACTAATTGATTTTTTCGTTTCATTCATCTTAATTTTGTTTTTACCAATTTTATTAATCTTTATTTCTAAAAGAGGTAAGTTTATAAGAAATCTATTTTTGATATTTTTTGGCGGCAAATCTTTTGTCGGATATTGCAACTTAAAACAATCTGATAACAGTTTATTACCAAAAATTAAGAATGGCATATTTACTCCTGTTAGCATTTTCAAAAATGAAAATATTTCAACAGAAATGATTGAACGGCTCAATATAATGTATGCAAAAGATTACAAAATAATGCAGGATTTAAACATAATCTTAAAATCATGGCAAAAACTTGGAAAATATTAAACTCTGATAACTTAATTTTAAGAAAGCCTGAGCCTGAGGATCTTGATTTTTTGTATTCAATAGAAAATAATCCTGAATTTTGGTTTGTTAGTGAATCCAAATCGCCATACTCAAAATGGCAGCTAAAACAACATATCGAAAGTTCTGTTTATGATATTTATACAAATAAAGAACTAAGACTAATAATTGAATCCCAATCAGATAATAAACAAATTGGAGTTATTGATTTATTCGAATTTGATCCTTTTCATAACAGAATGGGAATAGGAATACTTATTCATAAACATTTTCAAAGTAAAGGGATTGCCTCAGAAAGCCTTAAAATGATAATAGGTTATTGTTTTAATATGCTAGAAATAAATACCTTATGGTGCAACATTGATTCAAACAATATCGTTAGTATTAAGCTGTTTGAAAACTTAGGTTTTGAAAGAACTGGGATTTTAAAACAATGGAAAAAACAAAAAGGAAATTATAAAGACGTTTATTTTTATCAGTTGCTACATAATGAAAATACGATTTCTTAAAATAAAAAGTTCATTGCTTATCATAACACTAGGTCTACTGGGCTTTACCTCATGTGGTGATGATGATGATATTCAACCTGAATATGGGGTTAAAGTTGTACGTGATAAGCAAATAAAAGAAAAACAGAATTCAAACGATACTGTACTAAACCCGGAAATTTTAGAAAATGAAAAATAATATAATTAAAATAAAAGGTCTTTTGTTAATGGCAATACTTAGTCTACTAGGCTTCTCTGCATGCGAAAAAGACGACGGTGATAACATTGTGCCTTGTTATGGAGTTCGCGTATCTAAATTTGAGGACTTACCAGAATTGCAAAATGCTAAAAATTACATCGAAAAACCAATAATCGATGATTCTATTAATAATTAGGTTGATTTAGTATAATTAAACAACAATTTCTATTTATAACAATTCATCATAATATGCAGGTTTATCAAGATATTCAATTCCATTGTCTTTTGTTACTTTACCCATTATAAAACCTAACCCATTTGTAACAAGAAAGTATGGTGCTCCAATTTCGTAATTATAATTCCATATTTGGTCAAAAACAGATTGACTTAGCGGAACTTCCGGAGCTTTACATTCGATTATTACTGATGGTTTATAATCTCTGGAGTAAACAAGGACATCAAATCGATAATCTCTACCTGCAAGTTTAAGTCCTTTTTCTACAGCAATTAAAGTAGTTGGATAATTATATTCCTTTATTAAAAATTTAATTAGATTCTGTCTCACCCATTCCTCAGGTGTGCAAATTATCCATTTCTTACGAATTTCATCAAATATTGAAATTTTATTTTCGTTTTTACGAAATCTAAATTCATACTCAGGAAAGCCTAATTTATGAAAAGGCTTACTCATTCTTTCTGGTCATTACAAAATCCATACATGCATCATCCAAATTCATTGTTTCTATCCAGACATAAACTTTTTCATCGTTAATCCGCCAGTAATTAATATTATGAGGGGAATCTGTTATCTGGTTTTCAAATTTCCAAAGTTCGGGTGTTGGCTGGGAAAGTACAAATCCGGCCACTACTCTTGTATTCTTTACATTCGCCGCCATTTCGAAAATAATTACATCATTATTAGTTTTGATTTTCATTGTATCAAAAACGATTGTATCATGAGCAAAATATCTGAATGTTTTCCCAAACATAAGACTATCACCGGTAATTTCCCATTTTTCATATGAAACTCCCATCTCGCTACTAATTTCCCAAGTTCCTTCTAACCAATAAGGAAAGCTAACCTTCTCCTGCGATTTAAGCAACAGAGTCAAAGAGATTAATACTATGGAAATGGATATTCTCATACTTCAAAAGTATCAATTTTTTAGATGATATACAAAATATAAACCAAATAAAAAAAGTCCGAAAAAAATCCGGACTCCTCAAAAAATATTAAATATTTTATTTTACAATTTTAAAAGCATACTCATAAGTACACATTTTTTCATCTTTCCTTTTTGCACTAACAGTAGATGCTCCTCTTGAATTTTTACCAGTTTGCCCAATTTGTAAAGCACTTTCGAAAATATTTGAGGCCTCTCCTCTTGCTGAATTTCCATGTTGCTCAATGGTAGCAGACAAGTTAAATGATTGATCTGTTGAAATCAACTTAAAAACCTCATTTCCATATGGTGGGCCAAACATTACAAGTGTGTTCTTTAAGACTGCCGTTTCACCTGCTTCAAGAAAATACTCCCTTCCATCAGAATCATTAATTGTCGGTATTACAGGGTTAATAAATCCATCAGGTTGAATATCTATTACGTTAAAATAAGCTTTCTTAGTCCCATAATTGGTTACTTTAATTACTGCTGTATTGCTTGTACTAAACGAAGGAATCTCATTTTGCAATATAGATGTAGGTTCCAGATATTCCAATATTTCAAATGACCCATCTTCTAAAATATCAGCTTTTACTGGTATTAACTCCATTACTACATCATAAGTTTCATCATAAAAATCTAGATCTGTAATGATTTTTCCCTGGGCATAATTGTTTAGAGTTGCCATTACGTCATCTTTAAGAACCTGAGTATCTACACTAGATAATGTATGCAAACTTTTATTATATATTGAGTTATTTACTTTAATTGTTTTTGCTCCCCTAGATTTACGATAATCAAGAGTAATTTCAGGATTTTCAGCACTGATAATTGCAAAACTAGAATTTTCTATTTCTGTTTTAAGCGCAGCTTTTACATCATTATCCATTTTTGGATCAAGAGATATTCTTAATTTCTGGTCGGTAAATGTTCTTGTTTGAATAAATGCCCAAGCGCTTTGATCGTTTCTAAATTTATTTTTTGAGTTAAGTACTACTCTAGATGAAAAATTATTTGCAGTTAATACTTTCCCAGAACAAATGACAACAGCAGACTCATTAAATTTTGTCGTACCAGGCTCAGTAAAAGCAATAATAGTTCCCGGATTTATACCTGAGAGTCTACCTCCATTTATTTCGACTATTGAATCAGATTTCACATTAGTCAGATTAAAATACTCTTCCTGAACAGTGAAGTCTCCCCCAAAAACAGCAAAATCTATATCACCTTCGATTGCAGGATTTTGAAATGGAGCTTTTGTTGCCATTTCAGCCATAATCCTTGCGAAAACCTGACGATAAGTATCGCCTTCATTCATTTGAGAAAATGATTTATAAATACAATATGAAAGAGATCCAACTGCATTATCATCATCATCATAGGTTTCGTAGTTCAATTCATTTGCACTTGCACCTGAAAAAACAACAAATTTCGCAAGATTACTTGTGCTTACTCCTCTTGCATTTTTATCTGGTTTATCACTAATTCCAAAACCGACTTTTCCATCACTTTTTGTCATTGGTGTCCAATTTTCAGGAACTAATGGTGGCGCTCCACCTCTAACTTTTGCAGAACCGCGTGTACCTGACCCTGAATGACAACTATCTAAAAATAAAAGTATATGACCGTTAGCACCAAGCTTAACTCTAAATTTGTTAATAATTGCACCTAATTCATCATCACGAAAGTGAAGATTTCCATCGTAACCATCCTTCATTTTCATTGGAGCATCATAACTAACCAGTGCTTCATCAAGTCCATCAATCTCATCACCATTATCATCAAAAATCTGCTGTCCATGACCACTATAATGAATAACAACTTTATCGCCAGGTTGAACTTTAGAATAAAGCACTTCCATTGCATTCATGATGCCTTCTTTTGTTGCATCAGCATCTGTTAGAAACATAACATTACTTTCTTGAAAACCAAGTTCTAGTAATGCATTTTCAATAAGAGGGACATCGTTTTGCGCACTAATTGGATACCAACCTGTGAGGCTCTGATTATATTCGCCAATTGCAATAATTAGAGCATATTTTTCAGCAAAAACACTAGTTAAACCTAAAAGTGTGATTACAAAAAATATTATTGCTTTTTTACTCACAAAATCAAATATATCAATTGGGATTTTGAATGCCTTACATTTCATAATTTTACGGGTTAATTCAAAAAAAATGAGCATACTTAAGTATACTCATTTTTTAATTTCTTTTACTAAAAATCACTGTCAGTTGACTCGACGCCTTCAACATCTTCAGTTTCAAGCTTTAACTGAAATTGTTCATTACACTCACCAGCTGATTCCCACTGATAGGACTCACCCATTGTACGACAAAAAACATCAGCATATCCTTCAGGAAGGATCAATTGTGAATTTTCCCATGGATTTAATCTTCCCTTGTAAGTTTTATCAACCCAGATATCAATATAATATCCAGTCCAGTTATCAAACTGAACAACACAACCACCTCTTGATAGTACAGGTTTCTCAACAAACACGTCGCCAGAAGGAATAACATATTCGCTTACTCCTCTTGATTTAGTAACCTTAGTTGCATTTAAAACTGATTGAGCATTCAATTGATTTACGAAGAAGAATGCAGCTCCTACGATTAGTAACATTGTAATTTTTGCTTTCATGGCCTAAATTTATTTAATTCTAATTTTTAATAACAAACTTTTTAATGCAAAATGCATACCAAACTAAAACACATTTACATTTTATTTTTATTTCAATTACCATATTAATATTAAATACAATATTAAAACATATTCTTTAAATGTTAACGGCAATTAACAAAACTTATTAAAATTAACTTAACAATAACAAAACGAAACATATCATATGCCTATATATCAATCTATTAGTGCAAATAACAGCTTATTAATTTTAACAATTTTTAGCATAAGATTATAATTTTCTTAACTACAAACACTGTTCTTCAACCGTATCTTTGTCAAAGAAAGAAATAATAAAAAAATAATTTAAAACCTATATGTTATGAAAAAGAGTATAATAATAATTTTAATCGCAATGGGGATAAGTGCCTCATTATTTGCCGGAAATGCAAATATTAAAAATCATGATTCACAAAATCCAGAAATAACAATAATTCAGAAACTTCCTTATTCATCCTATGGCAAAGCTATGATGGAAATGGTATATACAAAAGATGAATATAGCCTATGGAAATGCCCTAGTTCATCTGTTACAAATTTTCCTGGAAAATCAATTACAGGTAATACATATAATTATTTTGTTTACAAAAACGGAAATTTTCACTTAACAGTAAACGAAAACAATAAAAATGA
>CAZUQY010000042.1:0-13923 GCA_964622935.1 uncultured Bacteroidales bacterium
ACATTCTCTAACACAAGTATAACAAACTCTACACTTATCTTTGACTGTTGTTATTAAGCTATTTCTTTTAATATGTCCCATTTTATCAGACTAAAATTATAATAAAACTATTTTAAAACTTCACGTTTGCAATAATGTGTATGCAATAATTCATGACTCTTATGACTTAATGGTTCACCTAAGAACTTATCATATAATTCTATAATTTCAGGATTTGAATGAGAAGTCCTAATAACATCTGTCTTATCTATATCATATATTAATTGCATTCTGGCTTTAAGTTGTTCTGGAGTAGTTCCAATATGCTGACCACCACCATTAATACATCCACCAGGACAAGCCATAACCTCAATAAAATGAATATCCTTACGACCTGCTTTTATCTCATCTAATAAAATACCTGCATTTTTAAGACCATTAACAACTGCTACTCCTAATTCTAAATCACCAATTTTAACTTTTGTTTCTTTACGACCTTCTAGACCACGAATATCACTTATTTCGTAGTTTCCAAGTTCTACACCAGTAAGTTTAAAGTATGCAGTACGTAAAGCAGCTTCAGTAACACCACCACTAACACCAAACAATTTACCAGCAGAACTTCTAAAACCATGAGGAGAGTCAGCAGCTTCTGGTTCGATATTATGAACGTCAACACCCATAGTTTTCACAAACTGGCTGAATTCTCTAGTAGTAAGAACGGCGTCCACATCAGAATATCCATTTTTAGTCATTTCTTCACGCTGAGCTTCGAATTTCTTCGCAGTACATGGCATTATTGCAACAGAATAAACCTCTTCTGGGTTAAAGTTATTTTTTTCCATCCAGTATGATTTAATTACAGAACCAAGCATTTGCATCGGTGACTTACATGATGAAATATGTGGAATCATTTCAGGATAAAACTCTTCAGCAAATTTAATCCATGCAGGACAACAGCTTGTAATCATAGGAAGAACACCACCTGTAGTAACTCTTTGAATTAATTCGGCAGATTCTTCCATAATTGTCAAGTCTGCTGAGAATGTTGTATCAAATATATAATCAAAACCGATTTTTCTTAAAGCTGCATTCATAATGCCATTTGCATCTGTTCCTTGCTGCATATCAAATTCTTCAGCTAATGATACAGAGATTGCAGGAGCATATTGAATAACTACCTTTTTCTTAGGATCATTTAATGCTGTTTGAATTTCGCCAAAGTGATTCTTTTCGCTTAATGCACCAGTAGGACAAACAATGATACATTGCCCACAATTTACACAACTTGATGTATTTAAACCTTTATTAAATGCTGTTCCGATAACAGATTGACTTCCTCTATTAATAATGTCAATAGCAGAAACTCCCATCATCTCTTCACAAACTCTTACACATCTTTCGCAAAGAATACATTTATTAGGATCTCTTACGATACTTGGACTTGAACGGTCTATATGAAAATCGTTTTTACTTCCAACAATTCTTCTTTCTCTAATATTTAAATCTTCTGCTAAAGTTTGCAATTCGCAATTTCCACTTCTAGAGCAGTACAAACAATCATCAGGATGATTTGCAAGTAATAATTCAACGATAGTTTTACGAGATTCAATAACTCTTGGAGAGTGAGATTTGATTTTCATTCCATCTACCACGGGAAAAGAACAAGAAGGGATTAGTTTTCCTGTTTTTTCATCTTCAACAACACAAATTCTACATGCTCCTGTTGGGGAAAAACCTTTAAGGTGACAAAGTGTAGGAACTTTAATTCCGTTCCTTGTAAGTGCGTCGAGAACAGTTTCACCTTTAACTGCTTCTACTTTTTTATTGTTTATTTCTATGAATATACTCATTATAGCCAAATTAAATATTAAACAATTTCAATTGCATTAAATTTACACGCTTCAAAACAAGCACCACATCCTATACATTTATCTTCAACAATAAAATGAGGTGTTTTTTTAGCTCCAATAATTGCTCCTGTAGGGCATTTTTTTGCACAAACAGTACAACCAGTACATGCATCAACATTGATTTTAAATACTCTCAAATTTTTGCATACTCCAGCAGGACACTGTTTATCGTAAATATGTGCATCATATTCATCCCTAAAGTATCTAAGTGTACTTAATACTGGATTTGGCGCAGATTGTCCTAAACCACAAAGTGAAGTTTCTTTAATAACCTTTGCCAATTTCTCAAGTTGAATTACACTTCTAAATCTTTCTAAGGCCTCATTACTTTTTAAATTTGTAGGCTTTGAAGTAATACTTTCAAGAATTTCTAACATTCTTTTAGTTCCTTCACGACATGGAATACATTTCCCACAAGACTCTCTCTGAATAAAATTCATAAAGAATTTTGCAATATCTACCATACAGGTGTCTTCGTCCATTACAACCATTCCACCTGAACCCATCATAGCTCCTTTTTCAATTAACTCTGAATAATCAATTGGAATGTCTAAATTTTCTTCAGTAATACATCCACCTGAAGGTCCACCAATTTGAACTGCTTTAAATTTCTTTCCGTTAGGACATCCACCAGCAATATTAAATAGTACCTCTCGAATACTTGTTCCCATTGGAACTTCAACTAAACCAGTAAGTGATATCTTTCCTGAGAGAGCAAATACTTTAGTTCCTTTACTTTTATCTGTTCCGATTGAAGTAAACCATTCGCTACCTTTTTCAATAATTGTAGAAACATTTGATAAAGTTTCAACATTGTTTATTACAGTTGGTTTTTCAAACAGTCCACTTGTAGTTGGAAATGGTGGACGTGGACGTGGCATTCCTCTTTTACCTTCGATACTATGTATAAGAGCAGTTTCTTCACCGCAAACGAAAGCACCTGCTCCCATTTTCACTTTAATATCAAAATCGATTCCAGTATTAAAGATATTATCTCCTAATATTCCATATTCTCTAGCTTGATCTATAGCTATTTTTAATCTTGCAATTGCTAAAGGATACTCAGCACGAATGTATACATACGCTTTGCTTGCACCAATTGCATAAGCTGCAATTGCCATACCTTCGAGAAGTTTATGAGGATCACCTTCAATAACTGCTCTATCCATAAATGCTCCTGGGTCACCCTCATCAGCATTACAGATTAAATATTTTTGATCACTTTTTTCACTGTTTGCAAATTTCCATTTCATTCCTGTTAGAAATCCACCACCACCACGACCTTTCAATCCGCTATCTAAAATTAATTGACAAACTTCATGACTTTCATAATTGCTAATAGCTTTAATAATATTTTTATATCCACCACATGCAATATATTCGTTAATTGAAACTGGGTCTATTATACCACAGTTCTTTAATACTATTCTTTTTTGTTTTACGAAGAAAGGATGCTCGTTTATATCCTGAACATTTTCCCATTCTTTATTGTTTTGTTCTTTAAACTGCCCAATAATATTTTCACTAGGTATTTTCAAATTAAAAACACTATCAAGTAATCCTTCAACTTTTTCTTCTGTAATATGCTCAAAAGATATTCTATTGTATCCTGGAATTTGAACATCAAGTATAGGCTCAGAAGAACATAAACCAATACAACCTGTTTTAATAATACGAGCGTCAATATTTTTTTCCTTTAAATAAGATTCAGCTTTTTCGAATGTTTTGCCAGCACCTGCACCTAAACCGCAAGTTCCTGTTCCAACATACAAAATTGGTTTATCAGTTAATATGTTTTTATAACGAGATATCTTTTCGATAACCTGATCATCCTTAGAATTTGATGAATAATCTCTTAGAACCTCATCTAAAAAAAAATCTTTTTCTATCTGTATGTTATTTTCCATAATTTTAATCGATTTTATTTCTATAGTTTTCGATGATATCCTTAATTGTCTCTTTTGTTACTTTGGCATGGAAGTTTCCGTTAATAGAAATTACAGGAGCTAATCCACATGCTCCAATACAAGCTACAACCTCAATACTAAACATCTCATCTTTGGTTGTATCACCAGCTTTAATATTTAATACTTTTTCAAGTTCTTCTAATACTGATGAAGAACCTAAAACGTGACAAGCAGTTCCTCTGCAAACCTGAACATGGTATTTACCCTGAGGCTTAAATCTAAATTGATTGTAGAAGGTGGCTACACCATAAATCTTACTCGTTGGCATTTCAAGAAATTTACCTACTTCTACAATCAGTTCCTCAGATAAATATCCATTAGCTTCCTGAACATCCTGTAAAATAGGAATTAAATTATCTTGACTTGGTTGGGGGTAGTTAGAAAAAACATTTTTTACATTTGGGTCCATAATTCAAGATTTTGTTTAAAACGGGTAGCAAAATCTGCCACCCGTTTAAGTTCTCTATTATTTTAATAATCTTTTAATTTCAGGTAATAATTTTTCAGCATTTGCGGGTTTGCTAAGGAAACCACCAACAGGGAACAAAACAGATTTTCCTTCAGCAGTTCTATAGTCAATTGCAGCAGTACCGTCAGTGATATTTTTCACTAATAATACTTGTAAGTCTTTATAGTTAGGATCTTTTCTAAACTCGCGAGCCATGTCTAATACACTAATCTTTGTTGTGGTTAATACATCAATTGATGTTTGCATTAAAAAAGGGATGTCCTTAAACTCAGGGTTTGAGTGAATCTCTTTTGCTAGCTCGAATCCTTCGTAATGAGTAGTCATCATTACGTCTAAAATTGCTAAATCAGGTTTTTCGCTTTTAAGCTTTTCAATACCCGCTTCTTTACTTGATGCAGAGATTACTTCGTATCCTTCTTTTGTTAAGATGGTTTCTACAACGCTAATTACATCGATGTCGTCGTCTACGATAAGAATTTTCTTAGTTGTTTCCATGATACATAAATTTTATTGTTAATAATTGTGTTTAGTAATAATTTAAAGAACTTTTGATATTGTAAATGTATAGCAAGAAACAAATCAATAATAGGTAGCATATTCCCTTTTTACTACGGTACTTTCACGCAACATTTTGACAAAAAACCAGTAAAAAAAGGAAGGTTTTTGTATGAGTAAAGTGAAATTGTGCATCAAAATACTACACTATATAACTGACTTAATGGCATTTACGTTCAATTAGAGCAAATCGCAGAAAACGAAAGCATATTGTTATTTAATTAACAGTAGTTTTTGATAAAAAGTTGGAAAAAGTGAGATCAGTATTGTAACAAAGTTCGGAGTGACTAAAATTCAAAATTTATACACAAATGATTAATGAACCAATAGACTTACAACGTTTACTTAGATTTCTCACCTCTTAACTTCGGTTCGAAATGACATATTATTTATTGTTCAGCGGCGGCATTACCAGTTCTATTATTACAGCTTCAATTTTGCTGTCGCTAATTATTTTCATTTCAATTCTGTCATTTCGAATTCCGATATAATCGAGAATGAGGAATCTGTTTTCCAAGTGCAGATGTTTGTGGCATAAACTACGGAATTATAAATCCAACCAATAGGCGGATCTTATTCTTCGGTACTGTTAAAAAGCCTTACCCTAATCCCTAGTCATTCGCAAAATGCTTCATTTTTTTTCGATAATTTGAAAAGACTTTAGCTCTTGAGACAAATCCAACGTACTTTCCTTTATTCACAACAGGCAAATTGTAATAATTGGATGTTTCAAAAATCTCTGCAACTTGTTGCATGCTCATATCAATCTCAACCAAATCTGGTGGCATATACATCAAATCCTTAACAAATGTTTTTTTGTACAAGGCAGGTTTAAACATTAGGTGCTTCACATGGTCAAGCCAAACAATTCCTTTTAGATTGTTCTCATCGTCAACAACAACATAAATAGTTCTGCTAGATTTTGAAATCACATGAGTAAGATCACCCAAGCTTGCACTTTCTTTTACCGTAAGAAAGTTTTTCTCTATCAAAGACTCAAGTGTTAGCATGGCAAGCATGTTTTTATCTGCATTATGAGTAAACAATTGTCCACGCATTGCAAGCTGTTTGGTATAAACAGAATTTGAAGTAAATATTCTTACTGTAGCATAAGAAATTGCAGCAACTATCATTAGTGGCAGGAACAATTCATATCCACCGGTTATTTCAGCAATTAGGAATATTGCCGTCAATGGTGCATGAACAATTCCAGCAATAGTTCCGGCCATTCCTACAAGAGCAAAATTTGATAAAGACAATTTTAAATCAAATTTATTTGCAACTATGCTAAACATGAGGCCCAAATTTGCACCAAGGAAAAGCGATGGTGCAAAAATACCACCAACACCACCTGCATTAAATGTCACACTTGTTGCAATAACCTTAAAGAAAAGGATCATAAAAAAAGCCAGAATTATTGCCATAATATCTGAATGTGCATGAAAGTAAAATGTATTTTCAAACAAGTGTTCGTGATTACCGCTCAAAGCACTATTAATAACATCATACCCCTCTCCATACAAACTTGGCATTAAAAAAATCAGGATGCCAAGAATTAATCCGCCAATAGCTATCTTCCAAATCCAGGATGATATTTTTTCAAATGCCCTTCCGACAAACATGTACATTTTAGTAAAATATACTGATAAGAGCCCTGTTAAAACACCAAGTATTGCATAATAATGAAGGTTTGATATCTTAAACACATCAGTAAGAACAACCGGATAAAGTACATTTTGTCCCATAAAAAGATAGGATGTAATTATTGCAGAAACAGAAGCTAGCAATAAAGGCACTAAAGAAGCCATTGTAAGATCCAGCATCATAACTTCCAATGCGAATACTATAGCTGCAATGGGGGCTTTAAAAATAGCTGCCATTGCACCAGTAGAAGCACAACCTAAAAGCAAAATAATTTGTTTGTGTTTTAAATGGAATAATTTTCCAATTGAACTACCATAAGCAGCACCCGTTGCAACCGTTGGGCCCTCTAATCCAACTGAACCACCAAAGCCAACAGTAAGTGCAGATGTAATTATTGAAGAAAACAAATTGTGAGGCTTTATGTCGCCTTTCGTTCGGCTAATAGAATACAAAACTGTTGGTATACCATGCCCTACCTTTCGTTTAATAACATATTTTACTAAAATAACAACTATTGTAATCCCAACAATTGGATAAAAAATGAAAAGAAAATTTTCTGTTCCAGCTGTATCCCCCCCCCTCAAGAATTCTTGAATAAAATGCACTGAATTTTTGATAACAACAGCAACCAATCCCGAAACAATACCGGTGATAATTGACAATGCACCAATAAAAACACGCTCGTTAACATGCCTTATTCTCCAGATTAAAAACTTCTTTAATAGTTTCCTACCGCTCATAAATTGACAATTTCATTTGCAAATATGCAAAATTTTAAATCCAATACAAGCTTAAATGAGTATTTTTTAAAAAAATGATGATTTGATATTGACGGCTATTTATTTCGCTCTTTCAACAATCTATATCTCCCAATCAAAACCGTCTTTCTTATCCTTAACGGTAATACCAATTTTAGTGAGTTCATTTCGAATAAAATCCGAAGTCGCATAATCTTTGTTTCCTTTTGCTTGCATGCGTAAATTAAGAACCATATCAACAACATCTTTAAGTACGTCATCATTTACTCCAGATGCCGCCTCATCGTTTCTCATACCCAAAATCTCAAAAAGAAAAACATTAAATAGTTCTTTAAGTGAGTTAAGGTTTTTAGCATTAATTTTTTCTTTCCCGCTTTCAATAGAGTTTATTGTTTTCAGAGAATCGAATAAATGTGCAATGACCATTGGTGAATTTAGATCATCATTCATCGCATCATAACATTTCTGTTTTAATGCCGTTAAGTCAACATTTCCAAATTCATCAGGTTTAATTTTTGAAAGAGTGTCTACTCCTTTAAGCAATCTTGCCAAACCTTTTTCAGCAGCTTGAAGAGCTTCATTAGAAAAATCCAGAGTACTACGATAATGAGCCTGCAGAATAAAAAATCTGATTGTCATTGGACCGTAATCTTTTTCTAACACTTCGTTAGAACCATTAAACAAATCTTCGAGTGTAATAAAGTTACCAAGAGATTTACCCATCTTTTGACCGTTAATAGTAATCATATTATTATGCACCCAATATTTTACTGTATTTTCGCCAATAGCAGCAGTATTTTGAGCTATTTCACATTCGTGGTGGGGAAATAATAAATCCATTCCTCCGCCATGAATATCAAATTCATCACCAAGATATTTGTGTCCCATTGCCGAACATTCCATATGCCATCCCGGAAAACCATCACTCCAAGGAGAAGGCCATCTCATAATATGCTCAGGACTTGCTTTTTTCCATAGTGCGAAATCAAAACTATTTTTTTTCTCAGATTGTCCTTCCAATTCACGAGTATTACTATATAAATCTTCTAAGACACGACCAGAAAGTTTACCGTAATGATATTTTTTATTGTACTTTTCAACATCAAAATAAACCGATCCATTACTTTCATAGGCAAACCCATTTTTAAAAATCTGCTTAGTCATCTCTATCTGTTCGATAATATGACCTGAAGCTCTTGGTTCAATGCTTGGTTTAAGTACATTAAGCCTATCCATTTCACGATGGTACCTATCCGTATAAAACTGCACGACTTCCATAGGTTCCAACTGTTCAAGTCTAGCTTTCTTACCGATTTTATCCTCACCCGAATCAGCATCATTTTCAAGATGTCCAACATCAGTAATATTTCGGACATAACGAACTTTGAAATTCAAATGTTTAAAATACCTAAATAACAAATCAAATGTTATAGCAGGTCGCGCATGTCCCAAATGTGCATCTCCGTATACTGTTGGCCCACAAACGTAAAGCCCCACAGATGGTGGATTTATTGGTTTAAACTCCTCTTTTTTTCGGCTTAGCGAATTATATAATATCATCTTGCTGTCCATAATCATGCTCATTTCAAATTTCACCTCAAAAATACTACTCTTAAATGAAAAACATGCAATTTTTTAGTAAAATTGCTCTAAATTTGTAAAATGAAAACAAAACTTACCAAAATATTATTAGCAGGATTATCTTTAAGCCTATTTTTAGTCTTATTTATTTCATGTCATGAAGACACACCAACAAATCCTGAACCCATTAAACCCAAATATATTTTCCTCTTCATTGGTGATGGTATGGGGAGCAATCATGTTAGCCTAACTGAAGCTCTTCTTGCGGGGTCAAACGGTCAAATAGGAATGACAAATCTTACAATGACGGATTTTCCATTCTTTGGATTATGCACGACTTATTCTAACAATAGTAATATTACCGATTCAGGAGCTGCCGGATCAGCAATTGCCTGTGGTGAAAAGGCTGATAATGGCGTTATAAGTTACTATCCTTCTTTAACCGACACTCTAGAACCAGTCTCAATTGCAAAAATTGCTCATAATCATGACTTTAAAGTTGGTATAATAACCACTGTTGGTATTAATCATGCAACACCTGCCGTATTTTATGCATCAAACGAATCTCGATCAAATTATTATCAAATAGGATTGGAAGTACCTGAAAGTGGTTTTGAATTCTTTGGTGGTGGCGGATTTATTTCTCCGACCGATGATGAAACTCAAACTGATTTATACACAATAACTGAGGAAAGTAGTTATACCTTAACAAGTGACCTAAATAATCTATCGTCTCTTAATTCTGATAATTCTAAAGTATTTTTTACAAATCCCGTTTTATTATGGAGTGCTGAAATGCCTTATGCCATTGACAGAGATAATCAAGGAGGATATTCACTTGACGAGATTGTAGAATCTGGAATTGATTTTCTAGACAATCCAACCGGGTTTTTCATAATGGTTGAAGGCGGAAAAATAGATTGGGCTGCACATAAAAACGATGCAGCAACAATTGTACGAGACATGCAAGATTTTGATAATGCTATTTTTAAAGCTTATGAATTTTATCTTGAACATCCATACGAAACCCTAATCATAGTCACATCAGATCACGAAACAGGTGGCCTTTCGCTTGGCAATAACGAAGGTTCTTATTACGGTTCGTATGCTTCTATAGCATTACAGGCTTGTTCGCAAAGTTATTTTGCATCTAAGGTCGAAGAATACAAAAATTCAAGCGGAAATTATCAATTTTCAGAAGTCATGCAATTAACACAGGATTATTTCTTTACCGAAAATATAGAGCTAACCGAAACAGAATACAATAAAGCTCTTGATGCATTTAATTATTACTTTTATGGTGCCACAAGCATGAGCGAAGAACAGCTAAGCGAAGTTTACGGTGGATACAATCCAGTTGCAGCAGCATTTACAGACATTATCAATACCAGATCATCTGTATCATTTACAACTTGGTCGCATACTGGAACAAGAGTTCCTGTTTATACTATTGGAGCCGGATCAGAATTCTTTTCTGGTGGATTGGATAATACTGATTTCCATAGAATTATTTGTGAAATAATGAATTGGTAAACTTATCCAAATAAAAATTAAAACATATTTAAGAACATAGTAAAACATATTGATATTTAAGTCATTTTTTTTAATTTTGGGAAAACTTAAATAATATTACTATGCAAGATTTAAAATGGTCAGAACTTCCTTTTGCATATGTTAAAACTCACTATAACGTGCGTTGCACATATAAGGATGGCAAATGGGGAGAAATCGAAGTTAGTGATTCAGAATATTTAAATATTCATATGGCTGCAACTGTTCTTCATTATGGACAGGAAGCATTTGAAGGCATGAAAGCCTATAAAGGGCAAGATGGTAGCATAAGATTATTCAGATGGAATGAAAATGCAAAACGTTTGCAAAGATCTGCTAAAGGAATCTTCATGGCTGAGGTAAACGATGATTTATTTTATAATATGGTTACCCAAGTTGTTGAGTTGAACAAAGATTTTATTCCACCATACGGCTCAGGAGCAACATTATATATTAGACCATTCCTATTTGGTTCAGGACCTAAGGTTGGAGTACAACCTGCTACTGAATATACTTTCGTAGTCTTTGTAACCCCTGTTGGACCATATTTTAAAGAAGGATTTAATCCTGTAAAAATTGCTGTTGTTCGCGATTCTGACAGAGCAGCTCCACTTGGAACTGGTACTTTGAAAGTTGGTGGCAACTATGCTGCTAGTCTTTATGGTGTTGACAAAGCTCATAAGGCAGGATTTGGTTCTCCGATGTATCTTGATGCAAAAGAGAAAAAATATATTGATGAAATTGGTGCTGCAAACTTCTTTGCAATTAAAGACAACACCTATATTACACCAGAATCTACATCTATTTTACCTTCGATTACTAATAAAAGTCTCGAAGAATTAGCAAAATTTTTAGGATATAAAGTAGAGAGAAGACCTGTTGCTTTTGATGAATTAAGTACATTCGAAGAAGTAGGCGCTTGTGGTACTGCTGCTATTATTTCACCCATTGGCGAAATTAAAGACCTTGATACAGGCGAAGATTATATCTATTGTAAAGATGGAAAACCAGGACCTGTCTCAACTAAACTCTACAATACATTAGTAGGAATCCAATTCGGCGACATCGAAGATCCATTTGATTGGGTTACTATTTTAGATATTTAGGATTAAAGCAAAATACTATTTAGCAGAACATTGATTTTGAGAAAACTTGAAATTAGTGTTCTGTTTTTTTTATTACTAAATCAGACTCAAGCAGATTTTTGTTTTTAAGAGATTACATTTGGGGAGTACAGATTTGTCGCCAATTTATTGATTTATTAAAGAATCACCATAAGTCAAGTTTCCAAATTCATCATAGTTAACAATATCTCCTACTATTGAATCCTTGCTAAAATTTACTTGTTGCCTTAAATATCCTTCATTATCAAATATTTTTCCAACTCCTTGACGATATCCATAACTGTATGGAATTACTTTAGCTAATGTTCCATCCTCATAATACCATTTTTGCAATCCATTTAATGCTTCACATTTAAAACTGTATTCTTCTTGTATGTTTCCACTTTCGTAATAAAAATAGCTTTTGACGAGTCTACCGTTTTCAAAAACATGTTTAAAATCAAGTTTTGTTGTGTCATCCCCAAAATAATTATTTAATTCACCAGTATAGTTTTCGCTCATCATTCCTTCAACTATCTTTGCGTTTTCAAACTTTTTAGCAATGTCGCAACTATCAGTAGTCGCACTATTTTCAGTATTGTCTAGATGAATATCGGAATTTGTATTGCTACAAGCAAACAATAGAGCTGAAGTAAAAATCAAAAATATCAATCTTATTAACAACATATTATCTTTTTAAATTGGCGAAAATTACCTTATCTCCTATGCTTTCTTCTTTTTGTCTATACTATTATCGTCGTATAATCAATATTTTGGTAAATGGTGTTAAAGTTTTGTTACTATTGGGGAAGTCCATTTCCATATCCAATTTTCTGTCATTAAATTCCAATCAACTTAAAAACAGCAATATACTTTCCTACTCTACTTTGTTTCATCTCAAGCTCTGCTCCGCTATAGTCCCACCCTCCATCTTTAATAATATATTTTAATATAACAGTCTTATCAATATAATTGATAAGAGAATCAGAATTGATATCGCTTTCAGATAACTTTATAAAATAATCCTCTTTATCTGTCTTAAACCAATAATCCATCACATCATAATGTTCTTGATCCATTTTGTCCACAAAAGGTCGTTTATGTATAATTCCAGTCGTTATTATAGTATCTTGTTTTGTTGCCTGTGTAGCGTCTTGTGCAAAAACAGTTAAGGTAAACAAAGCAAGCAGAATTGTAATCATTAGTGTTCTCATATTTTATAAATTGTTAAAATTAATTGTCTGTCAAAATTTTCCAGTTGTCGTTTTATAATGACCATCAACTACTACATACCCTAATCTGTTTTCTTGTCATACAAAATATTTCAAAAAAACACGATTTTTACGCTGCATATTTCATGCCAAATCACACAATGTTTTATACATTTGTTCTGTTTTTGTAATATTTTTATTCTAGGATGGCTCGCTAAAGATTCTTAAGAAAATAAGTTTGGTTTATTGAAAAATTTAACGCTAAAAATCACTAATATTAAGAACTGGTGAAAAATGGTATGTTTCAGTATTTGATAATCCTGCAACGCGATTATAATGATTAAAAACATTTAAAAAAACAAAATTCCCATCTTCCTCATATGCCGCTATGTAATCAATACAACCTCCACCTGCCATAAAGTAAAAATCTTGTTGAAAAATGGTATAAATCAAACGAGAACTATCACTATTTCCTTTCTGGAAAGTAGAAAGTTCTGAAATTATTATCATCATTGGTGCATCACAATCTGTATTAGAGTCATGTGTATTTTTAAAGTTAATTCCATTATACACAAAACAATTTTCATGTTCATCAACTTTAAAAAGTTCTAAAGGTTTATGCTTTTTTGTAATGTCAAGGTTGTTGTCAACAAAATATTGTTTTGCAGAGTCTAACATTATTAGAGAGAGTTTATATTCATAACAATCTTCTATTTCGTAAGCTGCATTATAAATAGTAAATATTTTTAAATATTCCTGTTTTGTTAAATCGTAAACTCCAAGAACTACTCCGGAATATGGTATGGAGTCCATTCCTATGTATCTACAATTGCATGCTTGCTGGCTTATTTCACCCATCTCGTCAGTAACTGTTGCAAGTTTAAAAACATGCTTAAAGGCAACTAGATTTTTATCAAAGTTTATATCTAGAACAATAAAGTCACTTGCCTCTATCGTATTTGGATATGGCGAAGAATCAAAATCTCTTTTCTTCTCTACTTGTGAAAACATAGAAAAACATAATAATACCAAACTAACTAATAATAAATGTTTTTTCATAAATTCATGGTTGAAAATTATAGTTGAAAATTACAAAAAAAATTGGAACTAAGGATTATTTTATATTTATAAAATTTAATACTGAGATTTTACCTGATAAAGAAACTTAGAATTCCAAATAAAGATAAGGAAT
>CAZUQY010000043.1:0-13917 GCA_964622935.1 uncultured Bacteroidales bacterium
GGAGTCTCTTCATTACCACATTTTAATGATTAGTTACGATGAATATTATTTTATTTAAAATTGTAATAATTTTTACATTTTCAATGTTTGTTTTCCCAAAACGATTTCAATATTATTTTGGTTTAATATTACATCTTGCAATTATTTCCATATCAAGTATTTGGGCAGTAAATGCATTGGTTATGTCATCAAAATTGACATTTGCATTTATTCCATTTCTTGGAAGGATTTTAAATATTGAGATAGACCAATTATCAGCTTTTTTTATCCTAGTCATAAATTTTACCATGTTGACTGGGATTATTTATGCTAAAGGATATTTACAAGATTATTTTCAGAAAAAAAGCAAAATAGAAATGGCTTGGCATTTCTTTAATTTTTTATGGCTTCATATTTCAATGCTATTAGTAGTGATGCTACGCGATACAATTGCTTTTCTGATGATCTGGGAGATAATGTCGCTATCATCATTCTTTCTTGTTATTTTTGAAAGTGATAAGAAAGAAACCTTAAAAATTGGCATTAAGTACTTGATACAAATGCATATTGGTGTTGTATTTTTGATGCTTGCATTTATTTGGGCTTATGTTCAAACGGGTGCAGAATTTAGTTTTGATGGATTGGCTGTTTATTTTCAAGCTAACAATCCATTTTATTTGTTTATCCTATTTTTTATTGGCTTTGGCATTAAAGCGGGATTTATTCCTTTGCATTCGTGGCTGCCCCACGCACACCCTGCTGCACCTTCTCATGTTTCTGGAGTAATGAGCGGTGTGATGATTAAAATGGGAATTTATGGCATTTTAAGGGTGCTGACTTATATTCATCACGATTTATTTTTTATCGGATTGTTTATTTTAATAATTTCAATTGTCTCTGGACTTATCGGCGTTTCCTTTGCAGTTGTTCAACACGATGTAAAAAAACTTTTGGCCTATCACAGTATTGAAAATATTGGAATAATTGGTATTGGTATCGGGCTTGGAACTATTGGGTTGGCTGAGAATATTCCTCTCTTGACAGTGCTTGGTTTTGGTGGTGGTATTTTACATATTCTTAATCATTCACTTTTTAAATCTTTGTTGTTTTATACTGCAGGTTCAGTTTACCAACAAACACATACCCGAAATATTGAGCAGTTAGGTGGTTTAATTAAAAAAATGCCAAAAACTGCTTTATTCTTTTTATTGGGAGCGTTGGCAATTTGTGGTTTGCCTCCCTTCAACGGATTTATTTCAGAGTTTTTAATTTACTCAGGAATGTTTAAGTCGCTTCATTCAGCCAGTTTATTAGTCGATGTTATTTTGCTTTTTAGTTTTGTTGGATTGGCAATCATTGGTGGTTTAGCCATATTTTGTTTCACCAAAGTATTTAGCATAATTTTCTTGGGAACAGCCCGTTCAGAAAAAGTGAATCATGCTAAGGAAGTTGAACCTATAATGTTGTTTCCTAATTTCTTAATTGGTTTTATGATTATTCTTATTGGTCTTGCACCCTTTGTTTTTATGAAACCATTGGCAGGTATTGTTGAGATTTATTCCACAAATACTGATGCTATTCAGCAAATTATCCCAACATTAAACAAGATTAGTTTATCCTCAGGAATATTTATTGTCCTTATTGGATTACTTTGGATTTTACGTTCATGGCAACAAAAGAAACAAAGCATAAAACAAAATGCTACATGGGGATGTGGATATACAGGAGCCAATCCTGCTTTGCATCAATATACAGCTACTTCGTATGCTGATAATTTTGTGCAGCTTTCATCAAAATTGGTAAATGTAAAAAAGGAATTTACAAATTATAAAGTAGATGAGATTTTTCCACAGGAACGTGAGTTTGAAACTCATTCAAGCGATGTGTTTGAGGATAATCTAATAAGTAAACCATCTAATATGGTCCTTCGATTGCTTAAACGAATAGCAGTTTTTCAGACGGGAAGAATACAGCATTATTTACTCTATGCACTGGTGTTTTTGGCAGTCATATTTCTACTCACCTATTTAAACTGGATATAATATGATAAGTCTTTTATTGATATTAGTTTCTGCTCTATTTTTTGTGGGTGTTATCACGAAAGTGAAAGCAAAAATTGCTGCACGCAAAATGCCATCGATATTTCAACCGCTTTTTGATATTATTCGATTATTCAAAAAAGGAGCTATTTACAGTCCTATTACTACAGTTATTTTCAAAATTGCTCCTTTGGTTTATGTGGCTTCGATACTTATGGCGACTTTGTTTATTCCTATCGGATCACAAAAAGGTATTCTGTCTTTCGATGGAGATTTTGTGTTCTTTGTCTACTTGCTAGCTTTTGGTAAATTTATGATGATCATTGCTGCAATGGATACAGGTAGCGGTTTTGAAGGAATGGGTGCAAATCGTGAGGCTTTGTATTCGATGTTGGTTGAACCGGCATTCTTTATTTTGGCTGGATCAATAGCACTTTTTACAGATAATATTTCGTTCCAAGATTTGTTTATATATCTGCATTTAGGTAGCAATTTATCTTATATTATTGGGATAGCAGCTATTTATGTATTGATATATATCGCCATGGTAGAAAATTCTAGAATGCCAGTCGATGATCCCAAAACACATTTAGAACTCACAATGGTTCACGAGGTTATGGTTTTAGATAATAGTGGCTTCGATTTAGCTTTGATACATATTGCTACTTGGTTAAAATTTGTCATCTACGGAAGTTTAATATCTAATTTTATAATTAATCTATACTGGGCTTGGTATTGGCAAATATTAGCATTCTTTACTGTGCAATTTGTTTTTGCGTTTACTGTGGGAGGATTAGAGGCCTTTCGTGCTCGTAACAAAATGGAGAAAAATCCACAATGGATTATTATGCTGTCGGCTATTGCTGTGGTTGTGTTTTTAACGACTTTGATTATTACTGAAAAAATAATATTAAATTAAATGAGTTATTTATTTATCATATTATACGCAATAACTTTAATCTACTTTGCTCTGTCAGAGCGGGTAAAAAAGTTTGTATGGCTGTTGTCAATTCAAGGTTTTATCTTGTTTGGAGTAGTCTTTTTTAATCTGAATAAAATTGAAATATTCGATTTTATTTTCATCTTGGTAGAAACCATTTTAGTTAAAGCCATTATCGTTCCTTGGTTCTTAAATCGAGTGCGAAAGCACAATCATTTAAGTAGAGAACACGAACCTTCTATTCCCGTATTTTATTCCATTATTGTAGTGGTTATAAGTTTGATAATAAGTTTTATCTTAAGCAATTACCTTAATAATAATCATATACATACAAAATATTTTACCGTGGCATTTGCATCCATTCTTTTTGGAATGTATTTTATCATTATTCACAAAAATATTTTTTCACATGTTGTGGGTTATCTTATCATCGAAAACGGAATATTCCTGATGTCCTTGGCAGTAGGAAGTACTATGCCAATGATGGTAAATTTGGCTATTTTACTCGATGTGTTGATGGGTGTTTTAGTACTTGGTATTTTTATTAATCATATTGGTGACACTTTCAAAAGTATTGAAATTGACCAATTATCAAAACTTAAAGATTAAAAAATGTTTTTAGGATTTATCATATTATCAATCATTATAAGTTTAGTTATTTTTCTTGCTAAGAACAATCTTGTAACTAAATTTCTATCAAGTTTATTTTTATTATCATTATTGGCAATAATTGCTTATGCCTATACAAACATTGAACAAATAAATTCCATTTATTATAAGTTTGATAATTTAGGGTTACTTATGGCTTTTATTTTAGGCATTTTAAGTTTAGCAACCTTTTATCACAGCAAATTATATTTAAATCGCCATCAGTTTAACAATAAGCAACAAGCTATATATTATACCTCATTAATAATGCTAATAACATCCATGATGAGTGCCTATTTTGCTGAAAATATTGCAGTTCTGTGGGTGAGTATAGAGGCAACTACCTTATTTGTGTCTATTTTAATATTTCACGAAAGAACTAAAGATGCTCTTGAAGCTGCCTGGAAATATTTATTTGTTTCTTCAGTGGGCGTTGCTTTAGCTTTTATAGGAATTTTATTTTTAAGCATTACAGCAAGTAACAACGGAATTACCGATTTAAGTTTATCTCATCTATTGAAAATATCTCAAGTTATGAGCCCTATTTGGTTAAAAATGGCTTTTCTTTTAGTGTTAACTGGATTCAGTGCAAAAATGGGTATATTTCCTTTACATACTGTAGCTGTTGATGCTCACACAGTAGCGCCACCGCCAATAAGTGCTTTTATTTCAACTACTTTAATGAATGTTGGTTTTCTTGGCATTTTTAGAATTTTTAGTATTATTTCTCAAACCGAAGTTTTACATTGGGCTCAAAATGTTTTACTAATAGTAGGAGTTTTGTCGGTATTTATGTCTGCTATTCAGTTGCTTAAAATCAAACATTATAAACGGATGTTTGCTTTTTCAAGTTTGGAGCATATGGGAATTGTAGCACTTGGCTTAGGAATTGGTGGTATTGGATACTATGCTGCAATATTACATATTGTTTTTCACTCCTTTGTAAAAGCCGGTTTATTTTATCAAATTGGGCAAGTCCATCAATTTTATAAATCTTATTGGATAAAAGATGTATCAGGATATTTCAAACGAAATCCTATTGGAGGTCTGGCTATGATTTTAGGTATAATTTCCATTTTAGCTATTCCACCTTCTGGATTATTCATCAGTGAGTTTTTAATCTTTAAAGCTATGTTTATGGCAAAGCATTATTACATTGGTATTTTTGTTTTGATATTGCTTACAGTAATTGTTTATTCATTTAGTAAAAATGCTTTTCATCTTTTATATGATGAAGAAAAGATAGCTGAAACAGAAATAGTAAAAGCTAATCCTTATGAAACTATTTCACAATTTGTACTGTTTGGTTTAGTGATTTATTTAGGAATAAATCCACCGATTTTTTTTATCAATTTAATTAACTCAGCCGTTGCTATTTTAAATTGAAAATTATGGATATATTGAAAATGAAAAATAATCAAACTGTTAAATTAAATGAGATAAATATTTTGTCTTACGATAATTTTTCTGTCATAGTTCTAGACTTGCTTAGCAATAAACAAAAGCATTGTGTATCATATTATGCTTATCGCTATGATGTAGATTTACAGTTTATTATGGCTATTGTCGATGATGTTAATCACGATATTATCATTTTATCACACATATTAAAAGCCAACGAAAAACAAGAGTTAAATTCACTTACACAAAATATTTTTGCTCTCCATATCTTTGAGCGTGAGATCTACGAAAATTTCGGAATCAATTTTATCAATCATCCTTGGCAAAAACCCGTGAGATTTCCTCATAATCGTGCCAATCAAAAAATGCAGATTAACGATTATCCGTTTTACAGTATAAAAAGTGAAGAACTACACGAGGTGGGAGTCGGACCGATTCATGCAGGAATTATTGAGCCTGGTCATTTCAGATTTATTTGTAATGGTGAAAATGTTTTGCATCTCGAAATTCAATTAGGTTGGCAACATAGAGGCATTGAACAATTATTTTTAAATAAAAAACAAGGTTTGCAACTAAATTTGTTGGCCGAAAATATTTCTGGCGATACCGTAATTGGTCATTCTACAACTTTTGCCCAAGTAATAGAGGCATTGTCCGATAAAAACATAAGCGATCAAACACAAATTGAACGTGCTTTGGCAATGGAATTAGAACGTATTGCTATTCATACAGGTGATATTGGTGCTTTGTGTATTGATGCGGCATATCATTTGGGAGCCAATGTTTTTGGAATTCTACGGACGGCCATAATTAATTTTACTCAATTTTGGTGTGGTAATCGTTTTGGAAAAAGTTTGGTGAGAACAGGTGGAACACATTTTCCTTTTACAGAAGAATTAAAAGCTGAATTGCTTAAGGTTTTAGCTAAATTTGAAAAACAGTTTGAAGAAATGGCCTATTTAACCTATCGTTTGCCAAGCATTCAAAATCGTTTCGATTATATTGGAACAATAAGCGAAGAACAGGCACAATTAATTGGTAGCGTTGGACTTACTGCAAGAATGTCAGGCATTGCAAAAGACATTAGAGTTACACACCCGAATAATGCTTATGAAAAATTCCCTTACGAAACAATTACAGTAGAAAAAGGAGATGTTTTTGGTCGTTTTTTACTAAAAAAGAAAGAAATACGAAGCTCTATTGCTTGGATTAGAAATCTAATGGATAATTATAATTTTGACGCATCAAATGTAGAAAAACCAGACTATAATTTAAAATTAAAACCAAATAGTTTTGGTATTTCATTAAGCGAAACTTGGCGAGGCGAAGCTTGTCATTGTGCGATTACAGATGGAAATGGAGAATTAAAACATTATAAAATAAAAGATCCATCTATGCATAATTGGAAAGCATTGGAACTGTCTTTAAGAAATGTGGAGATATCTGATTTTCCTATTAATAATAAGAGTTATAATTTAAGTTATTGTGGAAATGATTTGTAATTTAAAAAATACATTTACAAGGAAGAATGAAAGAGCAATATTATAAGGATAGAAACATTACGACACTCGTTTCTAGTTTGCAAAAACTTTGGGATAAAATATAGTAAAATGATAAGAGAAGGTAAAATAATATACCATAATGGGAAACAATACATTCCTGATGTGCGAAATGTAAATTTAAGACCACCATTTCGCGGCAGGCCTGAAATATCTATGGTAAAAGTTGACGAACAAGCTTTAATAGATATTTGTCCTTTGGGTGCAATTTCTGGAAATCCTATAAGTATAGATATGGGGAAATGTGCTTTTTGTGGCGAATGTGCTTTTGCTTTTCCAAAGAAAATTAAATTTACTACCGACTATATAATTTCATCGAACAAACGTGAAAATCTGATAATAAAAGAAGGAGTAACTCATCCGATTATGTTTGATAAAGATTCGATTAGAAAAGAAGTTAAGAAAACTTTTGGTAAATCGTTAAAATTACGCCAAGTTTCAGCTGGAGGTGATAATTCGTGTGAAACAGAATTGGGAGCTGCTGGAAATGCTAACTTTGATATGGGACGTTATGGAATCGAGTTTGTCGCTTCGCCTCGCCATGCAGATGGTATTGTACTTACAGGTCCTATTTCTGAAAATATGGCTGGTCCGTTACGTATCGCTTATGATGCTATCCCCGAACCGAAAATATTTGTACTTTGTGGAATAGATGCTATTAGTGGAGGTGTTTTTGCTAATAGCGAAGCTATTGACAGAAGTATTCTAAAAGATATAAAAATAGACTTATTTATACCAGGCAATCCTTCACATCCATTAACTATCGTAAATGCATTTTTAGATTTGACAAGATGATTTTATATAAAAACATGCGGTAAGGACCTCTTCTGAAATTAGAAAATTTGCTGGTGCGATTTTTTGTGATTGTCACTAAGATAATTTATTGATGAATATCGCGCAAAACTTGAAATATTATGATTATTAGAAGAATAGGAGAGCAATAATATAGTTTTTCAATAAGTTGTTTTACTCCAAAATAAAACGCAATAATGAAATAAAATCAATAATTGTTTTTAGTCTTGGATCTCCTGGAAATAGATTTTGTTGGTTTAAATATTTCGTTCATTACGTTGAATAATCTAGGATGTTCATTTTTGAAATCTTCGGGTCTTTCAAAAAAATACTCAGATACTACAGCCAAGAATTCACCAGTGTTTTTTGTTGCATAATCGTTAATGTCAGAATAACCGGTTTTAATACGTATGACTTCCTGTCTCATAATGTAAAGCCATGGAATAACATATTTGTGTTGTAGAAGTTTCTCGGGAACACCATCAACAGTTCCATCATCCATATCAATAAGATGTACAAATTCGTGTAGGCAAGTATTTCTACGGTCATTATAAACTTCATAGCCTTGATATAAGGCAGGACGCGAGACCAGAAGTTTCCCTTCGAGATACCCAAAGCCAACCAGACCCCTAATTATGCTGTTATCTTGGCCAACTCTAAACTGTCTATTGAAATTGTTAGGGAATATTCGAATTTCCTTTAACCGGTTGTATCTCCAATTAGGAAATGAAAATATCGGAATTATTGCAGATGCCGCTATCAGAATTTTGTCCTTTTCATTTACAGTTGTCTTAATTCCTAAATACGTGTAATTAAGATTGAATTCAGAAACTCTATATTCAAATTTTTGTTTTTCCTCATTTGTAAGCGCATTGTAGAAGCTTACATTCTCTACTAATATTTGCCGTTGTTCTGGAGTGAAATCTTTTCGTGGTTTACGCCATCTGTATTTTATTATTAATGGAATAACTATTATGCATCCCAAAATCAGAAGAAATAGAAAAATCAAGGAATCTCCCACAAAATTTAATTTAAAAGTTTATAGCAGTTTTAATTCGTCGAATTTGTTCAAATAGGGATTCTATTTCAGAAGCGTTGATAATCCAATCATCAAGAATGTAAAGACCCATATGTGATTTGCCTTTGAATTCGTCAGTAAAATCAATTTTCACTCCATTAATCCCAAAAATTAAAGCCTGATTTTTAGTAAATATTTTTGGAATAATTTCGAGTAATCCTTTTTTTGCAAAAATAGATTTTGTAGTAAAAATATTATTTTCTTCAATCACCACTTTACTATTAAAAGCATTTTCTTCGCTTTTAAAGTCGCTTTCTTTTAGGAATGGATTAATTTTATCAAGGATGTCCCTGTTTCTTACCGTTATTTCGGTGTTTAATGGAAGGTCAACAGGAAAGAACACACCAGAAAAGTTGGCATATTTACCAAATTCTCGAGAATTACCATAACTA
The DNA here is from genome assembly GCA_964622935.1 of uncultured Bacteroidales bacterium. Classification (GTDB taxonomy): domain Bacteria; phylum Bacteroidota; class Bacteroidia; order Bacteroidales; family ML635J-15; genus Bact-19. Next base: position 8,829 of record CAZUQY010000043.1, read on the forward strand.
ATGTAAAATATTTCTTTTTTTGAGTCATCTGGAATGGCAACTCTTCTGATGTGATATGTTACAGGATTCAGTATCGAATTATCAAAAGGTTTTTCGGCTTTATAGATATCTCGATCTGTTTTTTTTGCAAATTGTTCAAGAATGTCAATAGCTGTACCTTCAGGATAAATTTCAGACATAATAAAACTGTTTTATTTACTTTCTTTAAGAACCATGTCGATTGTTATTGCACTTGCAAGAATTGCAATTTTATCTTCAGGTTTAGCTAAATCGGTAGTAAGATTAACATTGTATTTATCAGCAGTTGTAAAAAGTTCTTTTGCAGCACCAGCCCATTTTTTTGTTACTGTGCCGATTTGATTTTTATTAGCATCAAACATTGTAAAATTCCATGCTTTCCAATCTCCGGTAATTTCTCCTATTTGAACATGGCTGTTATTAAATATCTTAAATGTAGGCTTCATAAATGCAAACTTTTGCTCAACAGTGGCAATTTGCATTGCATTAGGATCTTTAATTGAAATTTTTGACATCCAAAATGTCCAACCTCTCGAAATACTTGCTTGCAAAACTTCATTTGCATCTTTTATCTCTAGGTGGAAAGGTAACATTGATTTGTTAAGTAATAATCTTAGGATTTTTCCAGCCCCATCAAGCTTTTGCTTAATGCTGCCAATTTGTACTCCATGCTCATTATAAACTTTATACTCATTCTCAAATTTGAGCATATTTACTTTCTCATCAATAAAATAACTGTTAGTGTCAAAAAAACTCATATCGATTTATTTTTGTTCCTACTCGTGTGGCTTTTCGGATGCGCCTCGTTTTTGATGGTTTCTAAACTCCATTTAACAAACAAAAATAATAAAAAAATGAGATATAAAATCTTGTATAAAGAAAATTTAGTTATTTGGCTTTTAATTGCCAAGTATAAAGTAAGAAAAAGATATTGCGGCCAAACTTACTCCTTATACATTTTTTCTCTTAATGCTTTAATGTCATCATCATAAATGTAGTCGTCGTAATCCATTAACTTATCAATAATGCCGTTAGGAGTTAATTCAATAATTCTGTTTGACACAGTTTGAATAAATTCGTGGTCATGAGAAGCTAAGAATACATTGCCAGGATATTTAATAAGGTTGTTATTAAACGCTTGAATAGATTCTAAGTCAAGATGGTTAGTAGGAGTGTCCAATATTAAAGCATTTGCTTCTAAAAGCATCATTTTTGAAATCATGCATCGCATTTTCTCTCCGCCAGACAAGACACGAACTTTTTTAGTTAAATCCTCACCAGAAAAAAGCATTTTTCCTAAGTAACCTCTAACATACTGTTCAGTCGTTTCATCTGTATATTGACATAACCAATCAAAAAGAGTCAAATTCTTTGTGAAAAATTCTGTATTACTTAATGGCAAATATGCAGTAGTTATGGTTTGTCCCCATTGATAAGTTCCTATTTCTGGTTCCTGATTGCCATTTAGAATTTCGAACAATGCCGTCATTGCTCTTGGGTCTTTGGATAGAAAAACTATTTTATCTTCTTTGTTTACTGTGAAGTTCACATTCTTAAATAAAACTTTACCTTCAATACTTGTTTTTAGATTTTCTACATCCAGAATTTTATCTCCAACTTTACGCTCAGGTACAAAAATTATTCCTGGATATTTTCTTTTAGATGGCTTAATTTTAGCAATATCAAGTTTCTCAATCATTTTTTTTCTACTTGTTGTCTGCTTTGATTTTGAAACATTTGCGCTAAATCTAGCAATGAATTCTAAAAGTTCATTGCGTTTTTCTTCAGCTTTTTTGTTTTGTAATAGGTTTTGTCTTAAAGCTAACTGACTGCTTTCATACCAAAAGCTATAATTCCCTGCAAACATTTCAATCTGGCCAAAATCGATATCAACAGTGTGAGTACTGATTGCATCTAAAAAGTGCCTGTCGTGAGAAACGACTAAAACTGTATTTTCATAATTTGATAAATACTTCTCTAACCACTGCACGGTATCCAAATCTAAATCGTTTGTAGGTTCATCAAGAAGTAAATTGTCAGGATTCCCAAATAATGCCTGAGCCAACAGAACTCTTACTTTCTGCTTTCCTGACATGTCTTTCATCAAGCTGTAATGGTATTTTTCTTTTATTCCAAGATTACTTAATAGTGTTGCTGCATCATTCTCAGCATTCCAGCCATTTAAATCAGCAAATCTAGCTTCTAAATCTGCAGCAATAACTCCGTCAGCTTCTGAGAAGTCAGTTCTTGCATACACTTCTTCTTTTTGCTGCATTATATCCCACAAAAATGAATGACCTCTCAAAACTGTTTCTAATACAGTGTATTCGTCAAAGGCAAAATGGTCTTGACTTAATACTGATAGTCTTTCTCCTGGGCCAAGGCCAATATGTCCTGTTGTTGCATCTAATTCGCCACTAATTGCTTTTAAAAATGTGGATTTTCCTGCACCATTTGCTCCAATAACTCCATAGCAATTTCCTGCTAAGAATTTTAGATTTACTTCCTGAAATAAAGGCTTACTGCCAAATTGAATCTTTAAGTTTGATACTGTAATCATTGAAATAATTTAAATTTTATTAAAAAGCTTGCAAAAGTAGGTATAATAACCGACAAAACCCATTAAACTCAAAAACAAATCCCTTTTTAATTTTAGGTTTTTATACGAAAGGCGAAGTATTTATAAAGTTAATTGAAAAGGTGAAACATATTAATTTTGAATCTGTCATATTAAAATAATTATAATGTGTAATAGAAAAAGAAACTAAATGGTGGTGTTTTTAGATTGCCTCATAGAGGCAAAATATTATTAATCCTGGACAAGAATTTATTCGCAGTCCGGGGTGATAAGAGAATGTGAAATGGCTTTTGGCACATGTATTTGCAGAAAAAAAAGGACTTCGTGTAGGAGCAAATACTGTGACAAAAGTCGTTGGCTTTAGATTTTCCACATAAATAAGCACATAAAATGATGCTCTTTAAATTTAATAAAAATAGATTTTCATAAATAAGCAGTTGTTTGTAACTTTGCAACTTAATATTTAAGAAATTTGAATAGAAAGCACTATATATTTTATTTTCTTGGCAGTCTGGCTTTGCTTTTTATTATTGTTCCGGTGCTTAATATGTTTTTTGCATCTGAATTATCTCAAATCTTTGATAGCGCAGGAGATACTGAAGTTCAAAAGAGCATGTTTCTTACTCTTTGGATTTCTTTCGTTGCTACTATAGTCTGTTCTTTGTTTGCTATTCCACTTGCATATATAATTGCCAGAAATGACTTTAAACTAAAAAATCTTGTTTTGGGATTAATTAGTATTCCTATAATAATTCCACATTCTGCTGCAGGTATAGCAGTTTTAGGGATGGTGTCTCGTAACACAGTGCTTGGTAAAGCAGCTTCAGTTATTGGTTTGAGTTTTATAGACAGCCCTTTGGGAATTGGAGTCGCAATGGCTTATGTCAGTATTCCTTTTCTTATTCTAACTGCAATTACTGGATTTTCTGAAATCCCTCTAAAGATTGAACAAGCAGCAGCCAATGCCGGAGCATCAAGAGTACAGATTTTCTTTAAAATATCTGTGCCACTAGCAAAAAAATCAATCTTTGGAGGCTTAATACTTATGTTTTCACGTGGGATAAGTGAATTTGGAGCAGTAATTATGTTGGCTTATTTTCCAACAATTACTCCAATACTTATCTATGACAGATTTGTGTCGTATGGTTTGGGTAATGCAAGATCTGTTGCAGTCGTTTTTGTAACCATTTGTCTGATAGTGTTTTTGGTATTTTATTTATTGACTAACCGACGTAAGAAAAATGCTTAGACTTGATAAAATACATATCAAATTTAAAGACTTTGAGTTACATAATGTTGAGCTTGAAGTTAATAAAGGTGAGTATCATGTTTTGTTAGGTCCATCAGGAGCTGGTAAATCGGTTCTTCTTAATATTATTGCTGGATTTTATCATGCTGATTCCGGGAATATCACATTGGGAGAGGAGAATATCACAAATCAATCACCTCAAAAACGAAATGTTGCAATTTTGTTTCAGGACTTGGCATTGTTTCCTCACTTAAATGTTTTTGATAATGTAGCTTTTCCATTGCGAATACGAAAATTATCAAAAACTGATATTAAACTTGAGGTAGAGAAATATCTTAATATTACGGGCATTTCTGAGCTCAAAAATAGACGTATTCAGGAATTGTCAGGTGGTGAAAAACAGCGAGTAGCAATAGCAAGATGTTTAGTTACAGGCGCAGAATTGCTTTTACTTGATGAGCCTTTAACGGCAATAGATACACAATTGCGAAATTCACTTAAAATACTGCTCAAGGATATACAGAAGCTTGGAAAAACAATTATTCATGTAACGCATGACCTTAAGGAAACTCGTTTACTGGCTGATAGAATCTCAGTTTTGGTTGATGGGAAGCTTGTTAAAACCGGTACGTATGACGAGGTTCTTGCTACTCCGGATTCATATTTTACGGCCAATTTTAATGAAAGTAAAAACTATTTTGAGATTGTCAGTATAGATTTGAAAAATGGAACAGCTACAATTCAGAAAGGGGCTGATGTGAAGATTATAACTGAAGATATCTCAGATTTCACTAAGGGGATTTTTATAAATCCTAATTCTGTTATGATAAATAATCTGGAAGCTGATAATCATTGTAATAAATTTAATGGTACAATATTATCCTTGTCGGTTTGTAATTATGGTATTGAGGCGATAATTGATGTCGGGTTTAGTCTGGCTTGCAATATGGATATGGAAACATTTAAGAAATTAAACTTGCAACCTGGAGATGAAATTGTGGTTTCATTTTTGCGGGAAGGCGTAAAACCAATTGTCAAATAATGAAGAATCGATTCTTATACTTAATTTTTATATTGATTGCTTTGCCAAGTATGATTTTTGCACAATGTAATCAATATCAGACTCAAATGGTGGAATCTGTTTCAGCAATATACGAAACTTCAAATAGTGTTTTTGAGGCAAAAGTTGAACTAAATAGGGTTTTAGACAATTTTAAAGCTGGCGAGACAGCACAATCTTATGA
>CAZUQY010000044.1:0-13913 GCA_964622935.1 uncultured Bacteroidales bacterium
AAGTTCTGGATACCGAGGGAACAAAAGCCTTACAATATGGCACAACAGAAGGATGTATTGAACTTCGCGAACAACTTGTAAAACATTATAAGTCACAAGGAGTTGAAATAGGGATTAATAATATTATGATCACAACAGCATCACAGCAAGGGCTTGACTTAACTGGTAAGATATTTATTAATCCCGGTGATAAAGTAATATGTGGTTTGCCTTCATATCTTGGTGGATTATCTGCATTTAGGTCTTATGGTGGTATTCCGGTAGGAGTTAAATTTGATAAGGACGGAATGTGTCCCGTAGAACTCGAAAAGAAATTGGTGCAGATGGAGAAAGATAATGACTTGCCAAAATTTCTGTATTTGATACCAGATTTTCAAAACCCGGCAGGAATAACTTATCCTGAAAAAAGAAGAATAGAACTTTTGGATATTGCCGAAAAATTTAACTTGTTAGTAATTGAAGATAGTCCATATCGTGAGTTAAGATTTGATGGTGAAGAACAGAAGATGATGTTTGAAATTGATGAATCAAGTCGGGTTATCGTACTTGGAACATTTTCTAAAATTCTTGCTCCCGGATTTAGAATAGGCTGGGTTGTTGCTCATGAAAAAATAATAGAGAAGTACATCACTGCGAAACAAGCTACAGATCTTTGTACACCAGCAATCTTACAGATGGCTGTTGCGAAATATATGGAAAAAGGGATGTTGCAGAAAAATCTTGCTAAAACCATAGATATGTATAGGCTTAAGCGAGATCTTATGTTAGACTGTTTCAGAAAATATATGCCTAAGGAAATTACATGGACTGAGCCACAAGGTGGATTATTCCTTTTTCTAAGCTTACCTGAAGGAATGGATTCAGAGGAATTGTTCCAAATTGCAATTAAAAGTAATGTAGCTTTTGTTATTGGAAAAGTTTTTCATTGTGATGGAAGCGGACAAAATACAATGAGAATGAATTTCTCATTCCCTACTCACGAACAGATTGATACAGGTGTTAAAAGACTTGCTGACGCAATAAAACTAATGTTAGAAGGTTAAAATTTAATTTTAATACCTGTTCTAAATACAGGTTCACCATCTATCATCGTAAATGCATCATCAAGATTTTCGATGTTTTGACCTAAAATATTGTTGATATTTAAAAAAGCAGTGTATTTATTGTCGTAGATGATAGTTATTCCGGCATCTAATTTTTGATAATCCGCAAGTTCGGTAATCAATCCCTTAGGATTTGTATCATTTATTGAAGTGTTAGGTTTCCAATCCCAGGCACTTCTTCCGTGAACAGCTCTAAGACTAACATATTCACTTATTGTTAGTTTACCAGAAATTTTTTGTTTCCCAGTAAGTTTTAAATTAAGGCTTTGACCAGGATTGTATGGCAATTGTTGCTCATAATCTGAATTCATAATATTTTTCGAGTAATTGTATGAAGAGTTTAAGCTATAATTATTACTAAAGAACCAACGGACTCCAATCTCGCCAGTAATAATTTGAGCCTTTAGGATATTTTCCCGCATCCACACATTAATATTTGTATCCAAATCCCATTGTCCCTGATAAACAGGTATAATCATATTTGTTACATCTGAATAATATCCAGATGCTGTAATAAATATTTTGTTTTTGATGTTAAAATCGACACAAAGGGCGTAGGTTGAACTGAATTCGGGTTTTAAATCTGGATTCCCAAATCTGTATGCAGTACCGCCATGTCCGTAGCCTTGTTCGTATAGTTCCTGTACATTTGGAGAATGGAAACCACGGCTGTATGACAATCTGAAATTGACAGGATCAGATAACTTGTAAAGAAGAGCTAATTTTGGTGTAATAACAGGTTCGCTGGTTTGAACAATATCCATTCTTAGTGAGCCTTCTGCTAATAGCTTTTCTTTTATTATGAGTTCGTCTTGCAAGAAAATTCCTATTAGTCTTTGAACGTGTTTTTCGACACTGCTTCTGGTGAAATTATTAAGTGAAAAATCAGTGCCGGCTGTTATTCTGTTATTTTTTCCTGTTTGATTTTGATAAAATATTTCAGGTCTGAAGAGTTGATTGTTTTCTGCACTTGTTTCAGCAAACCAAGATGTGTATGATACTTTTGCACAAATTGCTGAATGGTCACTAATTTGATAATTCATTAATAAGCTTGGAATAAATAGATTGCTTTTACTTTCAGAATCTTGCCACTGCATTGAGCTACTTATGGTTTTTAACCAAGCATCAATTTTTAGCTTAGACCCGATTTGTGTTGTGAGTCTGCTTGAAATATTCATTCCTGAATATCCTGTTTTTCCAATTCTATGAGTAGGAGCAAGTAGGGGTGTTCCATCTGACTCTTCCCATTCAATAAAATTGTAGATACCAGTTTTCTCACTTAATTGGGTTTTTACTGACGCTCCTCCTCTATAGGTATTGTAACTTCCAACATCTCCATATATAGTTGCGGATGATCCTTTTTTTGAGCTTTTTGTGATGATATTGATTACACCAGCAATTGCGTCGCTTCCATATTGTGCAGAAGAGGCTGTTTTTAAGATTTCAATTCTTTCGATTTCTTCAACAGGAACATAACTCATGTTTTGACCGGTGTGCATATGATCGCTTAAAATCCTTACTCCATTTATAAGAACTAAAGTATATTGTGCAGGAAATCCGTTTAAACTGGCGATGCTTCTTTTTGGAAATCCTGAACCTGTACCTGTTTCAATGTTTACACCAGCAACATGATCTAAAATCTCGCTAATATTGTTTGCATTTAATTGTTCAATTTCAGTTCTGTTTATTACTCTGACAATTTCAGGGCTATTTTTTAGTAAACGAACATTTCTTGAAGCGGTAACTTCAACTTCTTTTAACAAAACAGTATTGCTTTGCGAATAAATATTTTGAAATGATAGAATAGAAATTATGTATATCAGTGATATGATAATTTTCTTCATAGAAAAATGATTAAATATAGTAGCGATCTTTTTAAACAAAACTAAATAATTTATTTCTGTTTTAATGTTGAATTATGAAATTTAAGCCTTTTTGCTTTTCATATTTTTTACCCAAATGCCAATAAAAAGAGCAATAGTAGCGACTATGGTTGCTGGGACAAATGCTATTTTTAAAATTGAACTTTCTCCGCTGATAAAACCGTAAGCAAATAATGTTGTAATAACTATTGTTCCGGATACAACGCTTGAAAAAGCAGCATATTTGTACTTGTAAACATCTTTCTTTATTAGCGCTAATAATGTTACTGGTGTAAATAAAATATTTAAGGTAATACCGGCAATAAAAAGTTCTACAATGTCGGATAAATACAAAGCCATTCCTAATGCTGCAGCTCCAAATACCACAACGGCTAGACGGACTTGTTTAAATACTTTTTCTTTTGGTTTGTTTTTATCTTTCCATGATGAAAAATCGCGAACTGCTGTCATTGCAACAATGTTTAGAAAACTGTCTGCTGATGACATTAATGCAGCTAGAAGACCAATAACTGCAAATCCGAGAAAGATAGCATTTGTATTGTTCTCTAAAAATAAATGAGTTGCATGATCAGGATCTATCCCTTCTCCAAAATTGACTCTTAATGCCATTCCGACGAGAGGGAAAATAATATAAAAAGGAAGCATTGCAAAACCACTTATAATACTGTTTCGTTTTGCAGTTTTTTCTGAATTTGCTGCAAGGGTTCGTTGCCAAATATCCATTCGTGTTAATACTGACGGACTTAATAGTAGCGGTAAAGCAATTAGAAAGATTAATCCTTCATGTGTGCCGTTTAAAAAACTTGCAGGAAGCTGTTTTAATGATTCAAGCCCTTGTGTATCTGACCAAACGCCGGGAATAAAGATCAAAACTATCATTAATACTATAACAACAAATTGAATTGAGTCTGTAACGATAACACCAGATAAGCCGGCAAATGCAGTATATGCAATTACAACTAAAAACGAAATTGCTGCTGCCCATTCATATCCAACATTGAATGCATAATGTAGCAAAGTTGCCATTCCAACAAATTGTGCAGCTGTTAGAAAAAAGAATATTACAATGTTTATTCCGCTTATAAAACCTGAAAATGCTTTTGGAAAAGATGAACGTTTGTGGTTTTTTAAATATGCACGATTTAAAAATTCAGCGAATGAATAAATGTTTTGTTCTTTTCCTATTTTTCGGATTTTTGCTGCGAAAAAATATAAAATAAAGAACCCTATAACATAAGCTATTCCAATTGCAATTGCAGCAAAACCAGATGCGTAGCCCATTGCTATTAGTCCCATGCTAACTCCTCCACCAACAAATGTAGCTATAGTTGTAAACACCAAAGGAAGAAGTTTGGTATTCCTATTATTTATTAGGTATCCGTCAAAATCTTTTCTTTTGACATATTTAAGGGTAAAGACTAATAAAACTATTGTATAAACAGCGATCCAAAATACAAACCAGTTCATAATGCTTATTATTTTTGACAAATATAGAAAATTCAATTGTCAAAATAAATAAACAAATTGCAATAATTGAGATCAAAAACCTAAAACTTGCAATTTTACGGTCTTTGAGTTAAGTTTTATTATTATCTATTTTTAGTATTTCTTTCGTCCGCCTGTTTTGAGATCTTTTGAATATCCAGACTTTGGTCTTCCTGAACGTGAGTCTTTAGAATAATTGGGTTTGGATCTGCCATAGCTTGATGATCTTGAGCTGTCTGGTTTACGTCTTTGTTCTCCACTCTTCACTTCTATTTTCAGCCTTTTGCCTTCATAACGTCTATTATTAAAGGCTTTAATAACTTGGTCTTCTAAAGCAGAGTCAACTTCAAAGAAAGTGAAACTTTTGAGAATCTCAATTTTACCAATTTCTGCACCCGCAAGACTATCATTGTTATTGATAATCTCCATAAGTTTTATTTTTGTGAGATTATCTTTTTCTCCTATCGTGAGGAAAAATTTTGTGAATTTATAGTCTCCTTTGCTTGACCTCTTATCTGATCTATCTGATCTTTCTCCGCGTTCTTTTTCTACAATATTTAAGTCAGGAGCATTTTTATAGTATTTTAAGAATCTGTTAAATTCTACAGAAACAAATCTTTTTAGTAGGTCTTCACGGCTAAGCCAGCTTAATTTTTCATAAATTGTTGGCAAGAAATCTTCAATTTGGTTATCAATGGTTTCAATTTTCTCAATTTTATTCACCATGCTCATCAATTGTTTAAGGCAAATCTCTTGTCCACCAGGCACATCACGACGAGTGATAGGTTTTTTAACAATTTTCTCAATCTCCCTTATTTTGTGAAGCTCTTTACTATGTATTATTGAAACCGAGGTTCCTTTTTTACCAGCTCTTCCAGTACGTCCACTACGATGAATATATATTTCGCGTTCGTCTGGTAAATTGTAATTAATGATATGTGTAAGATCATTTACATCAATTCCACGAGCAGCAACGTCAGTAGCTACTAATATTTGTAAATGTTTTGTACGAAAGCGACCCATCACGTGATCACGCTGAGCTTGAGATAAATCTCCATGTATAGAATCGGCATTGTAACCGTCTTGTATTAGTTTGTCGGCAATTTCCTGTGTTTCGCGGCGTGTTCTGCAAAAAACTATTCCATAAATGTCGGGATTTATATCTGCAATTCGTTTTAGTGCCAGATATCTGTTTCTAGCATTAACTAGATAGTAGAAATGCTCAACATCATCAGATCCTGAATTTTTAGTCCCAACAGAAATTTCGACAGGATTGTTCATATAGTTTTGAGCAATCTTGCGAATCTCATTTGGCATTGTTGCCGAAAATAGCAAAGTCTGTTTGTCTTTTGGTGTAGTCCCAAGAATTGCATCCATGTCATCTTTAAATCCCATGTTCAGCATTTCGTCAGCTTCATCAAGAACTAGGAATGAGATTTTATCGATTTTAAGAACTTTTCTCTTAATTAAATCGAGTACTCTACCTGGAGTACCAGCTATTACATGTGCTCCTTTTTTTAGATCACGTATCTGATTTTCTATTGATGCACCTCCGTAAACTGCAGTAATTCTAATCCCAGACATGAATTTAGCATAATTTTGCATGTCTTTGCTGATTTGAATACATAATTCACGTGTCGGGCTTAAAATTATACACTGAGTGTGAAAAATATCAGGATTGACTTGTTGTAGGATTGGCAGCCCAAATGCTGCAGTTTTTCCGGTTCCTGTTTGTGCAAGACCTACAAGGTCTTCGGGTTCATTTAAAAGATGTGGTATTACTTTTTCTTGAATTGGTGTTGGGTTGATAAACCCAAGTTCTTTGATTGCAGATAAAATATCATTGCTTAAATCAAAATTGTCAAATGTTAACATATGTATTCTTCGTAAAATTATTTAAGTCCGCAAAGGTACAATTTGTTTTCGATATAATGGGGAAATATTATTAAATAATTGATATTTAATTTGTTAGGTTTTATTTGTATGAGATTTTCAGTACAATCTTATTCCAACACCTAACTCAATATAATCAGTAACGCTCGTATGTGTTTTTAAGTTAATGGTCAAAAAGAATAATTCTTCGAAAGTATATTTTACGCCAATTTTGCTGTAAACTAAGATTTTTTTGCCTTCTGGTTTGTATGAATTGAGAGCATATGTTCCTAGATACATCATCATTGATAGTTTGTCGGTTAAATATAACTCTTGCATTACATGTATGCCAATTCTGAAAAGATTTGAAACATTATTATAGTCATCTTCCATGAGTGGTCTTATCGAAGGATCTAAAATAATATTTATTCCGCCACCAAGGCTACGTTTCATCGAAACCCTGGATGCTGCATCAAAAGTCAAAGAGTTAATAAAGTACTTTTTGTTTTCGTAAGTTGAGTTTTCTTTTACAGCAGATGTATAATAAGCTGAAAGCTCAAGTTCAGAATTATACATATATTGAGATTGTATTTTTGGTAAAGAATAAGTGTAATCGGAAAATAGGTATTTTACTCCTAAGTTTGCAGTTACTTGATTAAGACTTAGATTGGGTGTCTCGACTGCACCGTTAGAAAAATGATTGAATGTTAATCCACCACTAAAATATAGGAGGATTTCAAAAGGTTTATAGTCGCATATAATAGAAAATTGTAAATGTGCATTAAAGTGAGATCCGATTGCAATATTGTAGTAATTGGCTCGGTAGTCGAATTTGTCGCTTAAATATGCAATCCCAGTTCCCATACGATATTTAAAAAGCAACTTATCGTTTTCAATAATTGGGATTCCATAAAAGAAAAATGCAGATTGAGAAAATCCAAAAACATTAATGTTTCCAAGTCCGCCAATTAAATATCCTACTCCTATCTCAGGAAAACGCCAAGTGTGATGCCATGGCTTTGAACCATCTGTTTTTATTGAATAATCTAACTCTGCAATGGCAATGTTACTGTTAATAATGTAACCCATATGTTCATGATGAGGTATGGTTATTCCATAATGCATCTTCAATTCAAATTGATGAAAATAAGAATTGTAACTCTGAGATTTTAGCCCTAGACTTAAAATTAGAAGAATAATTATTACAAAAAAATGTCTCATTACAGAAAATAATATTTGCAAATATAAGTTTTAACTCAAAAGCTCTTTGGAGCAAAATAAAATTTATTTAACAGTTAGGGTTTAATAAGAATGTGGTAATCGATAGTCTATGGAAAAACTTTGGGGATCATTTGCTTGGTTTATCTGACTTCTGACCGATGTTATCAGGCCATCATATAATTTTTCTTCATATTTTGTGATACAGAAAAAAAAGGTAAATTTGCAAACAATTAATATCTTAATTAAATGGTTACACTGTTTTTAAAAGAAATAAAGGAGTTCTTTTCATCAATAACAGGCTATATGGTGGTGATTGTGTACCTGTTGGTGAATTCCATGTTTATGTGGATTTTCAGAGGCTCATTTAATGTGTTTGACATTGGTATTGCAAATATTGACACTTTGTTTGTTATTTCGCCATGGGTGTTTTTGTTCTTGGTACCTGCTATAACAATGAATTTATTTGCAGGAGAGTTAAAATCGGGTACAATGGAGTTGTTGCTCACTAGACCTTTGTCTGAATTTCAGATTGTAATCTCGAAATACCTCGCTGCAGTTGTATTAGTTCTAATTGCACTTATCCCAACAATGTTTTATCTATTTTCGATTAATTCTCTGGCGGATCCTGTAGGGAATGTTGATTTTGGAGCAATATTCGGCTCTTATATTGGACTGTTTTTTCTTGCTGCTGTATATTCGGCAATAGGTGTATTTGCAAGTAGCTTATCTAAAAATGTAATTATAGCCTTTTTATTGAGTGTCGTTTTGTGTTATATTTTCTTTCTTGGCTTTGATAATATCGCTTTTCTAGGATTTTCAGGTAAGGTCTCGGATATAGTAATCGCTTTAGGTATAAACGATCATTATCGTTCCTTAAGTAGAGGAGTTGTCGATAGTCGCGATATTGTTTATTTTTTGAGTGTTATTAGCATATTTATTTTTCTAACAAAACTTAGATTAGAAAGTCGTAAATGGTAAAAATATGGTAAAAAAGATTAAAAAAACACGCCGGATTTTGAGGAAGCAGAACATTGTTCAGGCTTCGCTTATCCTTATTCTTATTGTGGTTTTTAACGTGCTTTCTTCAATGGTTTTTTTCCGCATCGACCTTACAAAAGAAAAACGTTTTACTATCACCCCAATTTCGAGAAATATTTTGAAGAGTTTGCAGGATAAGGTGTATATCGAAATATATCTCGAAAGTGATAATCTTCCTGTAGAACTTGTCAGATATCGTAAAATCGTTAAGGAATTTTTAGATAATTTTGCTTCTTATTCTAACAAAATTGAAGTTGTCTTTAAAAATCCGTTTAAGGATGACGATCCAAACTATAATCAAGAGATTTACTGGCAGCTTTATAATAAAGGATTAAATCCAACTTATATTAGTCAGTCAAATGATGGTGGCTCATCTGAAAAGATGGTTTTTGCTGCAGCTTTGGTGAAATACGATGGAAAGGAATTTCCTGTAAACTTAATAAATAATAATCTTACTGCAGGCAGTGATTTTGAAGGCTTATCAGAAACAGAACTTGAACGTGATTTTATTCATGCCATATGGATGCTAACAAGTAGGGAATTACAAAAAGTTGCTTTTCTCGAAGGACATAAAGAGTTGTCGGAATATGAGACATATGATATCATGACATCATTGTCAAAATATTATCAGATCGACAGAGTTAACATGAATAAGGCTCTTAATGCGCTTGACGAATATGCTGTCGTGATTGTTGCAAAACCTCAGGCATACTTTACCGAGAAGGATAAATTTATTCTTGATCAGTATATTATGCAGGGAGGTAAAGTTATCTGGTTAGTGGAATGGATGAAAGTGAGTATGGATAGTCTAAGCACCAAACCTTTCGAAATGGCAATGATTAATGATATTAATCTTGACGATCAATTATTCAAGTATGGTATTAGAATCAACCCTGATCTTATTCAAGATCTAAGATGTCTTAATATCCCTGTTTATGTTAACACGATTGATGGACAACCTCAGTTTGAACCAAAACCATGGTATTATTTTCCGGTTATAATTCCTGATACTTTATTGGATCATCACTTATTACGTAATTTGGAGCCAATGCGGACTCATTTCGTGAGTTCTATTGATACAGTTGGATTAGATCCGAAAATAAAAAAGACAATACTTTTGCGAACATCACAATATGCAAAATCATTAACACATCCTGTTGAAGTTAATCTCGAAATCATTAGAGATGACCCTGAAATGCAAACTTTCAACAAGCCAGGTATGGCAATAGCAGTACTGTTGGAAGGAGAATTTACTTCTAATTATGTTAATCGTTTATCTCAGGAATTTTACGAAAGTGATGAATTTGTATATGTTGAAAAGAGTAAACCAACTAAAATGATTGTTATTTCTGATGGTGATTTTATTAGAAATGAAGTCAAAGAAATGGGTGATAATACGCAGCCATTTCCTCTTGGTTATGATAAATATTATACAGAGCAGTTTACTCCGGGGAATACTCAGTTTATTGTTAATTGTGTAAATTATCTTTGTGCTGATGAGGATTTAATTTCTTTGAGAATGCGGGAAATGAAAGTAAGAACACTTGACTCAACAAAGCTAAAGCAGAAAATGTTCATGTGGGTTTATGTAAATTCATTTATACCGGTGTTAATCATCATTATTATTGGTATGCTTGTTGTGTTATTCCGAAAGTTTAAATATGATAGGAAATTTCTGAATTACAAAACCAAATATAATTAACCATGAAAAAAATTGTAAGTTTATTAATTATCATTGTATTATCATTTTCGTTATTTGCCCAGAAACAATATAAATGCATTAATGAGCAGGGCGATGTAATGTTCGAATTCGAAGCACATTATGTTTGGCCATTTTCGGATGGTATGGCAAAATTTAAAACAACCATTGTTGAAAATGGTAAAGCATATTGGCGTATTGGATTTATTGACAAAAGTGGAAAAGTCGTTATAAATCCCATTTATGATTCTAGTAAATCAAGGAAATATGATTTCGTTGATGGCGTTTCATGGGTGAAAATACCGGATCAGGATGGGTTTTTTCTAATTGACAAAACTGGAAAACGTATTACTGAGAAAACTTACGAAAAAGTTGGCTCCATTCACGAAGGTATGTGTGCTGTTTACCAAGGTCTTAACATGGGTTTTATAAATGTTAAAGGAGAGGAAGTGATTCCAATCGAATATACAGGCGATCCATGGTTTTATGAAGGATTAATCTGTTTATGTCCGGCAGAGGCTGAAGTTGGTAAGTACGGATTTATGAATAAAAGTGGCGAACTTGTAATTCCTTTTAGTTTCATCCAAGCAGGATATTCTGGGTTTCGGAATGGAGAATGTAGGGTTCAGATAAATGGAAAAACAAATTTGATTGATAAAACTGGAAAAGTAGTTTTCACACCTGCACTTACAAGTAATATGGAAGGCTTTTCATGTGGATTGGCAGAAGCGTATACTAAACCCGATCGTACAGGAAATGGTTATTTTGATCGTACTAATACTTGGGTAATTAAACCAATTTATGATGATGCGAAAAGTTTTAAGAATGGTAAAGCAGTGGTAGGAATTAACGATAAATACGGGGTTATTGATACTCTTGGGAATTTTATTATTCCATTAAAGTTTGATAAAATTTATGGAAATTGTGATAATTCAGGGTATTTTATCTGTGAGTTAAATTTAATGAAATATTTTTATAATTGTGATGGAAAGTATTTCTCTCAACACGAGATTATTAGAATGAAACCAAGAGGGGAGAGTCAATATTATCCATATATGGACTCAAATGATAAATGGGGATATATGAATGCTGATGGAACTTATCATATCGAAACAAAATATGATGATGTAGACACATTTGTTGAAGGTAGAGCATGGGTGTATTAAAATATGGAGCATAGATTTTAATTGCTTCGTGCGAAACATAATTTATAATGTTAGAGTTTTAAATATATGAAGAAGTCAAATGTAGTGCTGTTGATTATTGTTGTAGTATTAGCTGCAATTGTTGCTGTTGTATATTTTTGGGAGAATGCTGATGAGCAAAAAGTGCTTCGTGATTTTGCTGTTGAAGATACTGCAAGTATTGATAAAATATTTTTAGCTGATCGTAATAGTTCAGTAACATTAGAAAAAATTGACGGTGTTTGGATGGTTAATGATGAGTATTTGGTAAGAAAAGATTTAATTAATGTTTTGCTTTCAACAATTAGAAATGTTGAAGTAAGTTCTCCGGTGCCTGATGCTAAACTTGACAAAGTTCTTAAAGATTTGTCGGTAACAGGAATTAAAGCTCAGATTTATCAAAAAGGGGATCTTGTAAAAACTTATTACGTTGGTGGTGTAACGCCCGACAATACAGGTACTTATATGATTATGGAGGGCTCTGACTTACCATTTGTTACTCAAATCCCAGGATTTACCGGTTACCTTACAGTAAGATATTTGCCGGATGTTAACGAATGGCGTAGTAGAGTGGTTTTTAATTATCGTTTCGACAAAATTGCAAAAGTTGCAGTTGAATATCCAAGAAACCCTGAAGATGGCTTTACTGTATACAGTAATGGTGATAATACTTATGGAATAACAAAGCCTGATGGCAGTCCGGTTAATTTTGCAGTAGATACAGTGCAAATCAAAGAATATATTGGAAGAGTCAAATTTATTGGGTTTGAGGCATTGATAAGTGAAGAATTTCAAGAGCATAAACTAGATAGTTTGTTAAAAGAGCCAATGGCTGTGAGATATGAAGTTGAGGATCGCTCAGGTAAAGTAACATCATTTCGGGCATATTTGCGCAAAAATATTAATCAATCTGTCGATGATGAAGGTAATTTGTATGATTGGGATATTGATAGGTTATATGGTGTAATTAATGACGACTCCGAAGTCGTTTTCCTACAGTATTATATTCTTGATCCAATTAGTTGGAGTATTCAGAATTTCAGATTAGACAGATTAAAATCTGCAGAATAGTTATAGACTTACTGTAAATCTCATATTATTCTTATGCAATCTGCATGATTAAGAATTAAACATTCGTTGTTCATAAAAAATGAATAAATAGAATCTAGAATGGATAAAAATACAAAGCATAATTTGTATTTTTAGCTTTTAATTTTACAAATAATTTTAAAAATAATTATATGGATTTTGTAGTATCACGTTCTCATTTGTTGGAGCACTTGCAGTTAGTTAGCAAAGTTGTTGGTTCAAAGAACTCTTTACCAATTCTCGATAATCTTTTGTTTAAAGTTACAGAAGGAGTGCTAAAGGTAACTGCCAGCGATTTGGAAAGTACCCTTACAACAAAACTCAGTTTGGACTCAAGTAACGGAGAAGGTATTATTGCGGTTGATACAAAGAAATTTCTGGAGATTTTGAAAGAATTACCAGAGCAACCACTATCATTCAATATTGATATTGAAGATCAGAAAATAAACATTGTTTCTTCAACAGGTAAATATACTCTTGTTGGTCAGAATGGCGAGGACTTCCCTCAGATTCCTACCTTGAAAGCAGATAAGGTTACTAGAGTTGATATCGCACCTGATGTTTTATACAGTGGGATTACTTCTACAATTTTTGCAACAGGTGATGATGAGTTGAGACCAGTTATGAATGGGATTTATATGGAACTCCATTCTAAAGGTATTAATTTTGTTGCAACTGACGCACATAAACTTGTTAAGTATACAAACAAATCTATAAAAACTGAAGAGGATGCATCTTTTATTCTGCCTAAAAAACCAGCAGCAATTTTGAAAGGTGTTTTGCCAAAAGCTTTTACTGATGTTACTCTTGAATTTGATGATAAAAATGCTGTTTTTAGTTTTGAAAACTTTCAGTTGATTTGTCGTCTTGTAGAGGGAGTCTATCCAAATTACAGTACTGTAATTCCAAAAGATAATCCTAATAAACTAGTTGTTGATAGAGTAGATTTATATAATGCACTTAAGAGAGTAGCAATCTTTGCTAATCAGGCAAGTAATCTTGTGGGCTTAGGAATATCCGGAAATCAGGTTGTGCTTAATGCTCAGGATATCGATTATGCTATTGCTGGTAACGAAGTTATTAACTGTCAGTATGATGGTGATGAAATGGAAATTGGATTTAAATCAAATTTCTTGATTGAAATATTGAATAACCTCTCTACAACTGAAGTGGTTTTTGAATTGTCTGACCCAACACGTGCAGGTATTATTTTACCTAAAGATAACGAAAATACTGACGAAGATGTTCTGATGTTATTGATGCCAATGATGATTAATAATTAATATTTAAGATAATGTGTAAATAGGGGCTTTTGCCCCTTTTTTATTTAAACAATCTT
>CAZUQY010000045.1:0-13739 GCA_964622935.1 uncultured Bacteroidales bacterium
TACGGATTTAAACCAGACGATATTACTGATGTGGTATTAACCCATTTACATTTTGATCATTGTGGAGGTACAACTATATTAGATAATAACACCGGAATTTATTTCCCTGTTTTTAAAAATGCGACACATTACATTTCTCAAGATCAATGGCAAAATGCTTTAAATCCAAACTATCGCGAAAAATCATCCTACCACAAAGAGAATTTTGCTTTTTTATCACAATCAGATAAACTAGTCTTAGTTTCTGACGAAATGAAAATTACAAATAATATTCAACTAAGATTATTTAATGGACATACTCATGGTTTAATGTTGCCCTTAATCTCAAGTGAGAATAGATGCTTTTTCTTTGCCGGTGACCTCATCCCTGCTATGGCATCCATCCCACTTGCATGGGTCTCTGCATATGATTTATTTCCTTTGACGAGTATAAATGAAAAAAAACAAATTCTTGAAGAAGCGCAAAAAAACAACTGGATAATTATTTTTCAGCACGACTATTATAACGAATGCTGCGATTTAAAACAAACACCCAGAGGTGTTAGACCAAATAGTTCATTTAAATTTAGTCAACTCAGCTAATGAAATACAAAATTCTGATATCATATTTGTTACTTTCGATTTTAACAATATCATGCGGCACTGACTTTAGCTACACAATTAATAAAAAACGCCTCATCAACAATCTCTGGAAAGTAAACACTTATGTAGATTATAATCAGAACAACACAGTTGACATTAGATCAGCAGAATATAGTTTTAATGAAGACGGAACCCTAACCAAGGTTTATGACAACAACGACACAATTTTATCTGTTTGGCAACTAAGTGATGACGGAGACTATTTAACAATTGGCTCAAATACCTTTAAAGTTACTGAACTTACA
This sequence comes from uncultured Bacteroidales bacterium, assembly GCA_964622935.1. Lineage (GTDB taxonomy): Bacteria > Bacteroidota > Bacteroidia > Bacteroidales > ML635J-15 > Bact-19. The sequence goes on from CAZUQY010000045.1 coordinate 888, forward strand.
AATCGTGTAATGTCTCTTAGATATGGAGATGTTGAGATGTTTTTTGTGAGTCTCAACTAATAATCACAGATTAATTAAAATTTTATCCCAAATTATTAATCTTCAACAGCTCTTCAACATACTCACGAGTATTTGAAAGTCTTGGGATTTTATGTTGACCACCAAGTTTTCCCTTATTTTTGAGCCAAGCGTAGAATGTCCCAGGAATAAGCACATGAAATGCCGGAAATCCCAATGACATATCCTTATATCTTTTTGCGTCATAATCAGAATTTATCTCACGTAGTTTTTCATCAAGTAGCTCAACAAAAACTATCATGTCAGATGGCTCAATGATAAACTCAAAAAGCCATTCGTGTGCACCTTGAGGGTTTTTATTATAAAATATCGGAGCAGCAGTATACTCACGAATACGCGCACCTGTTACCTCACACGCATGGCTTATTGCTTTATGAGCATTGTCAATAATCACCTCCTCACCAAAAGCATTAATAAAATGTTTCGTTCTACCTGTAATTTTAAATTTATATGGATTTCTTGAAGTAAACATTACTGTATCTCCAATAAGATATCTCCACAAACCTCCATTTGTAGAAATTAACATTGCATAATTAATGTCTGTTTTAACCTCTGATAACGGAATAGCATTCATTTTTCCATTTAGATAATCAGACAAAGCAATAAATTCATAATAAATCCCATAATCAAGCATCAGTAAAAGATCTTTTTTCCTCTGCTCAAACTCATCCTGAATTCCAAAAGATCCCTCCGAAGCATTATATGTTTCCAAATATGTCATCGCTACAGATGGAATTAGTTCTTCGTACATACTTCTATATGGCATAAAACTCACAGCCCCATGTACAAACAGTTCAAGATTGGGCCAAACCTCAAGAATATTTGACTTACCTGTGTAATCCAGAACTTTATGCAATAATACAAGTAGCCATGATGGCACACCTACCAGATTAGTAACATTTTTGTTTATTGTTGTCTCTACAATTTTATTCAATTTTTCATCCCAATCCTCTAATAATAATATTTCCTCTTTTGGCACACGATGAAAATAAGTCCAAAAAGGAAGATTTTTTATTAAAACTGCTGATAAATCTCCATAATATGAATTTTCACTATTCAAGTTAACATTTGTACTTCCTCCTATTGCCAGTGTTTTTCCATTAAACAAACCGGTTTCTGGATATTTATCAGCATAAATAAGGCATATGTCCTTCCCACTTCTAAAATGGCAATCCTCAAGTGATTCTTTACTTATTGGAATATATTTACTTCTATCTGATGTTGTGCCGCTTGATTTAGCAAACCACTTTATTTCTGTAGGCCAAATAACATTTTGCTCTCCGTTCATAACTCTTTCAATGAAAGGCTTGAAAGAATCATAATCAAATATCGGGACATTTTTTGAAAACCCATGATGGTCGACAATATTACTAAAACCATATTCAACACCAAAATCCGTATCTTTAGCAAACTCAATGAGTTGAGATAACACACCTTCCTGAACCTCAACAGGATTTTTCCTGAAAAAGTCGATTTGCGAAAGCCTGTTATAATTTATCAGGTTGACAAATGAGTTTATTATTGACATAATAGAACAAATTAAACAAAAAAAACTATTTTTAACAAAAATAATTTAATATGAATGTTTTTGACATCTTAATTACAGTTATTCTTTGTTATTTTGGGTATAAAGGATACAAAAACGGCTTAATGCGAGAACTTGGCAGCCTAATTGCTCTTATTGCAGGTATATTTCTTGCTATTCGATTTTCTGATTTAATTAACGATCTGATTTCAAATAACACCAGTATTGATTCAGATTATATACCGGTCATTTCATTTGCAATAATTTTTATTGCTGTTGTTGTTGTCGTTTTAGTGTTTTCAAAGCTACTTGATAGATTTGTTAAAGTTATAAAACTAGACTGGCTCAATAAAATTGCAGGCGTAGTATTTGCACTATTAAAAACAATACTCATATTGGGTGGCTTGTTTTTTCTATTGATACAAACAGTTAACAAATTAGGCATAATAGAAGAATCATTCTTCAACAAATCTTTCTTGTTTAGAACGCTAACTGATGTTTTTAAATTTGCCTTCCCATATCTTGATCATTTGATGGTTTAAAAACTCTCTGCCAATAGCTGTCAGACTTAAAAATTTATGCTAAAAGTTTTGCTGTTTAGATAAACTTTTATATTTTTGCGGTGCTTTTTGGGTGTAAAGATGCCAGGGGACAAACATAAAGTCCCCTGTTTTATTAGATATATATGATAAAAACTGAAAATATAGCAACGCTTTGTAAGGATGCCTTATCAGACAGCCAGTTCATTGTTGATATAAAAATCAACAATGCAAACGACATTTTTGTATATATTGATGATTTTAACGGACTAACTATTGAAGAGTGCAAAAGAATAAATCGATATATTGAATCGCAGCTCGACAGAGAAACAGAAGATTTCTCTATGGAAGTGGGATCACCCGGATTAGCAAAACCTTTCAAAGTTGATGAGCAATATAAAAAATCCCTTAACACTCAAGTTGAAATGGTCTTTATTGACGGTGAAAAGATTATAGGGATATTATCTGATTTTAATGAGTCTGAAATTACAATACAAACAACAGAAACTCAAAAAATAAACAATAAAAAGCAGGAAGTTACAGAAAACCATATTTTTAAGAAAAACAATATTAAAACAACAAAAAGTATAATCTCATTTAAGTAAAAAATAAATAGTGAATTAATTATGGAGCTGCATAATAATCTTATTGACACCTTTGCGGAATTTAAAGAGCTGAAAAGTATTGATCGACCAACAATGATCGGAGTTCTTAAAGATGTTTTCATATCAACACTGACGAAATTATTTGGTGAAGACAGCAAATTTGATGTCATTATCAATGACGCAAAAGGTGATGTCGAGATATGGCGTTACCGAATGGTAGTAGAGGACAGCGAATTTACCGACGAATTTACACAAATATCTTTAACCGATGCCACAAAATTCGATGAAGATTTTGAACCAGGTGAAGAGTATTCAGATGAAATAAAACTTGAAGACTTTGGACGTAGGGCTATTCTTGCATTAAAACAAAATCTACAAGCTAAAATTCTGGAAAGAGAAAAAGACAATATTTATCTCAAATACAAAGATAGAGTTGGAGAAGTTGTTATTGGAGAAATTTATCAGGTATGGAAACGCGAAATACTTGTACTTGATGATGACGGGACAGAATTAATCCTTCCAAAATCGGAACAAATTTCAAGCGACAGATACCGTAAAGGCGACACACTTAGAGCTGTAGTTTTAAGCGTTGAACTTCGAAACGGAACTCCTTTAATTAAACTTTCCCGCACATCACCTCTTTTCCTTGAAAGATTATTTGAACTCGAAATTCCTGAAATTCTCGATGGTTTAATTACAATTAAAAAAATTGTAAGAATGCCAGGTGAAAGAGCTAAAGTAGCAGTGGAATCATATGATGAACGAGTTGACCCAGTTGGGGCTTGCGTTGGTATGAAAGGTAGCCGAATACATGGAATCGTAAGAGAGTTGCATAACGAAAATATTGATATTATCAATTACACAACAAATACTCAACTTTATATTCAGAGAGCATTGTCACCTGCAAAAATATCTTCTATTAAACTAAATAATGAAGATAAAAAAGCTGAGGTGTTTCTTAATCCTGATCAAGTATCACTTGCAATTGGTAAAGGCGGATTAAACATAAGACTTGCCAGCCAACTTGTCGGTTATACAATTGATGTTTATCGAGAAATGGATGACGACGAAGATGATGTAGATATTGACGAATTCTCTGACGAAATTGAAAGCTGGGTAATTGATGCTCTTAAGGCAATAGGTTGTGATACAGCTCGTTCTGTCCTTAACTTAAGCATTCCAGAATTAGAAAAACGTACAGATTTAGAGATTGAAACAATAGAAGATGTTTTAAATATCCTTAAATCTGAATTTGAATAAAAAACATATAAAAACTTAGTATTTATAATATGACTTCAGAAGGTAAACCAAAAAGACTTAGCACTATAGCTAGAGACTTGAATGTTGGAACAAGTACAATCATTCAGTTTCTGGAAGATAAAGGCTATGATATTGGGAGTAATCCTAATGCCAAAATACCTCTAGAGTGTCTGAATCTGCTAGATGAAGAGTTTAAAGATTCTAAATCTTTAAAAGAAAAGGCTATTATCAATACCGAAAAGGCTAAGGTTACGAAAGAAACCAACCTTTCCGAAGAAAAGGCAAAAGATCTGGAAGAAAACGCCATAGAAGAAATTGCTAAAGTTGACAAAGATATTGTTGTTGACAATGTTGAAGAAAAGCTTGCTCCTAAAGAAATTCCGGTTAAAGAAGATAAAAAATCAGCAAAACCTTCAGCTCCTGAAATAAAACCTGTTGATGACGAACAAAACGCAGAAGACGGACCAAAAGTTTTAGGAACAATAAATCTTGATCAAATAAATCAGAAAACTCGTCCAAAGCGTAAATCAAAAGAAGAGAAAAGCGAAGAAAGACGTAAGAAAGATGAAGATTCAAAACCAGTAAAAAAAGTAGCTGAAGTAAAAAAAGAAAAAGTTCAACCTAAAAAAGAAGAAGAGCCGAAAACAGTTATAGAAACTGAACCGGAAAAAATTGTTCCTATTGAACCTAAAGAAGAAAAAGAGGAAGGAAAAGAAGCCATTGAATTTATTGAAACAAAGGTTGAAAAACTAACAGGGCCAAATGTAGTTGGGAAAATTGATATAGACAATTATTTAAACCGTCAAATTGAGTCCGAAAAGAAAAAAATAAAGGAAAAAGAAGAAAGACAAAAGCAACGCGAAAAGGAAAAAGAAGAGCGTAAGTCTAAAAGAAAAAGGATTAAAAAAGTAAAAGTCAATATTAGTGACTCAAACAATATTCCTGACGGCAAAAGAAAAAAACTAACAAAAAAACCTACAGTTAAGAAAACTGAAGTTGCCGAAGTAGATGTTCAAAAACAAATAAAAGAAACTTTGGCAAGATTAACTTCTCCAAAACAAAAATCCAAAACATCTAAACACCGTCGTGATAAGAGAGATTTGGTTTCACTAAAGAAACAGGAAGAAGTTGACAAATTAGAGTCTGAAAAAAACATACTAAAAGTAACCGAATTTGTTTCTGTAAATGAGCTTTCATCAATGATGGATGTTCCTGCAACAAATCTTATTGCTACTTGTATGAGTTTAGGCCTATTTGTATCTATCAATCAAAGACTTGATGCTGAAACAATGGCTCTTGTTGCCGATGAATATGGATATGAAATTGAATTTGTAAGTGCAGAAGTTCTTAATGAAATTAAAGAAGACGAGGATGATCCAGATTCACTTACTACTCGTCCTCCAATTGTTACTGTAATGGGACACGTTGACCACGGTAAGACAAGACTTCTTGATGAAATTAGAAACACAAATGTAATTGACGGCGAAGCTGGTGGTATAACACAGCATATTGGTGCTTATAGTGTAACATTAGATGATAGTCGAATAATTACTTTCTTAGATACACCTGGTCACGAAGCATTTACTGCAATGCGTGCACGTGGTGCTCAAGTAACAGACGTTGCAATTATTGTAATTGCTGCAGATGATAGCATTATGCCTCAAACAATAGAAGCGATAAACCATGCCTCTGCAGCTGGAGTCCCTATTGTTTTTGCAATAAATAAAATTGATAAACCGGCAGCAAATCCTGATAAAATTAGAGAAGGATTATCGAGCATGAACTATCTCGTCGAAGAATGGGGTGGTAAATTTCAATCTCAAGAGATTTCTGCAAAACAAGGAATAAACATAGATGAATTACTCGAAAAAGTACTCCTAGAATCTGAAATGCTTGATCTTAAAGCAAATGATGGTAAGAATGCTGGTGGAACTGTAATAGAATCATCACTTGACAAAGGTCGTGGTTATGTCGCAACACTAATAGTACAAGCAGGTACTCTTAAGATTGGGGATATATTGCTTGCAGGATGTCAAACTGGTAGAGTTAAAGCTATGTACAATGAAAGAGGTCTTCGCATCGAAAAAGCAGGGCCATCTACTCCTGTACTTGTCTTAGGACTTGGCGGAGCTCCTCAGGCTGGTGATAAATTCAATGTTCTTGATACCGACCACGAAGCAAGAGGTCTTGCAAATAAACGTCTACAATTACAACGTGAACAAGGTCTAAGAACTCAGAAACACATTACACTCGATGAAATAGGTCGTCGTTTAGCTCTTGGTGACTTTAACGAAATTAACATTATTGTAAAAGGTGATGTTGACGGTTCCGTTGAAGCTCTTGCTGATTCGTTAATTAAACAATCAAAAGACAACTTCGCCGTAAATATTATTCATAAAGCAGTTGGACAAATTTCAGAATCTGACATTATGCTTGCTGCTGCATCAAATGCAATTATTGTTGGATTCCAAGTCCGTCCTTCTAGTCATGCTCGTAAACTTGCCGAGAAAGAAGAAATCGAAATCAGATTATATTCTATCATTTATGACGCAATCAACGAAATTCGCGACGCAATGGAAGGTATGCTTTCTCCAACTATGAAAGAAAACATTACAGGTTCTGCCGAAATACGTGATGTCTTTAAAATCACTAAGGTTGGAACAATTGCCGGTTGTATGGTAACTGATGGTAAGATTTACAAAAAATCTCGCGTTCGTGTTATCCGTGACGGTATTGTTATTTACACTGGCGAACTAGGCAGCCTAAAACGATTCAAAGACGACGTTAAAGATGTTAATAATGGTTACGAATGCGGTCTAAATATTGACAAATTTAACGACATTAACGTTGGCGATATTGTTGAAGCCTTCGAAGAAGTTGAAGTTAAACAAAAACTGTAAACTTCGAAAATTTCTATGCTAAAAATAGGTTATACAGAGTTTGGAGACAAACCCGTATTTCTTGCACCCATGGAGGACATCACTGATCCATCATTCAGGTATATGTGCAAAAAATTCGGAGCAGACCTTATGTTTACCGAATTCATTGCCTCTGATGGTTTGATTAGAGATGCTCGCAAAAGCCTCAAAAAGCTTGACTTGTTCGACTATGAACGTCCTATCGGAATACAAATTTATGGGCACATCCCTGAGGCTATGGAAAAGGCTGCCGAAATGATTAATGAAGCAAATCCTGATATCCTTGATATAAACTATGGTTGTCCGGTAAAAAAAATTGCCACAAGAGGTGCAGGCAGCGGCATGATGAGAAATCTCCCATTAATGAAAGAGATTACAGACCGAGTGATAAAAGCCTCTAAAATTCCAGTGACAGCAAAAACCCGACTAGGATGGGATTCAGAATCTAGAAATGTTTTGGAAGTTGCAAAACTATTACAGGATTGCGGAATCCAAGCTCTTACAATCCATGGGAGAACACGTGCACAAATGTACAAAGGCGAAGCAGACTGGACACTTATTGGTGAAATTAAAAATAATCCAGATATTAAAATCCCTATAATTGGCAATGGAGACATCACAAATGGACCTATTGCTCATGAGAATTTTGATAAATACGGAGTCGATGCTATTATGATTGGTCGCGCTGCAATTGGGAAACCATGGATATTTAAAGAAATAAAACACTACCTAGCAACTGGTGTAGAACTAGCTCCTCCTGGGGTCATCCAAAGAGTAGATTATGCTCGTGAACATTTACATAAATCTATAGAATTTAAAGAAGATAAAAGAGGGATTTATGAAATGAGACGGCATTTTGCCTTATATTTTAAATCCATTCCGAATTTTAAAGAAACCCGTCTTAAACTGCTAACAGCACAAACAGTCGAAGAAATAGAAATTATTCTTGATTATATTGAGTCTGAATTTGGAAATGTTGAACTAGTTCAACAGAATTAGGTTATTGTTTTAAAATTCTTCTAGTAAAAGTCGCATCGTCAGTCGTCACCTTAATAAAATAAATACCGCTAGGTTTAGCAGAAATATCCAATGTTTGCGTATTCGATTTCATAATGTGCTTGCCGGCTATGTTCCAAACTTCAATAGATTTAATGTTTTCGGCATTGACAGTAATAATTCCTGATGTAGGATTCGGCAAAACACTAATTTTTGATGCAAAAGCTTCTTCTACAGCATTTTGACTTACTGTCCAAACCAATGAAATATCAGAAAAGCTTAGAACATTTGAAGGATTTTGAGTTTCTTCAGTATCAGATTTTATAAATGTAAAATGTGAGTAGTTTCCCGTTGCATTTTTATCTGTCAGTTCCATACAAACTCTATAAGTTCCATTATCCATTGCATTCCCTTGATAATCTGTTCCACCCCAACTGCAATTACGAGTGCCGTGTGAACCAACAGTTGCACCACTAATTGCATCAGTATTATTAAAAGGAGAACCTGCAGCTGTTGTTGATGCTTCCCAATTATTTAAATAAATACGATACATCTGGGCATAAGCCAGTAATGTTTTTACATAATTTCCACTCTCATCTTCGACCCAAATAGCAACACAATTATTTGGTGCATATTGACCCCCTGCTTGACTAGTAATAACACTTACATCTAATTCACCTATCGTTTGCGCATTTACAAATACCGAACTTATCAGAACTAATAATAGTATAAACCCCTTTTTCATTTTAAATATTTTTACTTTATATCCGTCAATAATAACAATTATAATTCTATTAAAGTAATTTCAATCTCACAAAATTATTTGAGATCTTAACCTAATTAACAACAAAGTACTTAAATAAGGCTTTTGTTGCATTTTTTATAATTAAAACCAAGCTTTTCTATAAAATTAGAATTGTTTTAAATTACTATTTTAATTTTTAGCAACTAAGTTTCGATAGGTCTTTTTAATATAAAGAAAGCATTTACGATGAGTTTTCTTATAATACTAATTCTATCAGAATTTGCACAGGTTGTTTGTGGAAAGATAGTGAGTTTTAGGTTTAAGGAGCAAAATGTACCTTAAACCTTAAAAAACCTCCCCCTTTCATTTTTAAACTTTTATTAACAGAATAAGTATTTTTCGAATAAGTATTTTTTTAATTTTACACCAAACAGAAAATTTAGAATTATGAACAACAAATTATTCACAGGTTTAACCCTACTAACTTTAGTACTCATGTTTAACTCTTGCAATCAGACAGAACAAAAAGGCGACCTTGCTAACAACCCATTATTACAAGAATGGGATACTCCATATGGCGTTCCACCATTTGATAAAATCAAAGACGAACATTTTGAACCGGCTTTTGATTCTGCGATGAAAGAACAAAACGACAATATTCAAAGAATTATAAATAATAAAGAAAAAGCTAATTTTGAAAATACAATTGTAGCACTTGATTTTAGTGGACAAACATTAGAAAAAGTATCAAAGGTATTTTATAATATGTTGTCATCAAATACATCTGATACTTTACAGGCTATAGCTCAACGTATTTCACCTAAAATGTCGAAACATGGCGATGAAATAGCGATGAATGCTGATTTATTTGCAAAAATCAAATATGTTTATCAAGTAAAGGACGATTTAGAATTGAACAAAGAGCAAATGATGTTGCTTGAAATTACTTATAAAGATTTTGTAAAAGGTGGTGCAAACCTAAATGATGCTGACAAGAAAAGATTAATGGCTATTAATGAGAAAATTTCTCTTCTCGCACTACAATATGGGGATAATTTACTTGCAGAAACAAATAACTATAAACTTATTATTGATAACAAAGAAGATCTTGCAGGTTTGCCAGAGGCATTAATTGAGGCGGCTGCAATTACAGCTCAAGAAAACGGAATGGAAGGCAAGTGGGTTTTCACTTTACAAAATTCAAGTGTATTACCATTTTTACAATATGCTAAAAACAGAAAGCTTCGTAAAGAAATTCAAACAGCTTATGTAAATCGAGGAAATAACGACAATGAGTATGACAATAAAGACATTATTCTTGAACTAGTAGAATTAAGAATTGAAAAAGCACAGTTGTTAGGCTATAAGAATCATGCTTCCATGGTTTTAGAAGACAATATGGCAAAGACTCCTGAAGCTGTTTATGCGCTATTAAATCAACTTTGGACACCAGCTCTTAAAATGGCAAAAGAAGAGGCTAATATGTATAGGGCAATGATGAAAGCAGATGGTATTAATGATGATTTACAGGCTTACGACTGGAGATATTATACTGAAAGAGTCCGGAAAGAAAAATACAATCTTGATGAGGAAATGCTCAAACCATATTTTAAATTAGAAAACGTAAGAGATGGTGTTTTTGATGTAGCTCACAAATTATTTGGATTAAACTTTGCAAAAGCAAACAATATTCCTGTTTATCATCCTGAAGTTGAAGCATATAATGTTACTGATGCTAATGGCGGACACGTTGCTGTTCTATATATGGATTATTTCCCTAGAGCAAGTAAACGTGGTGGTGCTTGGATGGACGATTTTAGAGGTCAATCTGTTCATAATGGCGAAAAAATTACTCCAATTATTACAATTAACTGTAATTTTTCGAAACCAACAGAGACAACACCGGCATTATTAACATTTGATGAGGCTCAGACATTATTTCACGAATTTGGCCATGGCCTTCACGGAATACTATCAGATTGCACATATCCTTCAACTAGCGGAACAAATGTGCCAAGAGACTTTGTTGAGTTGCCTTCACAATTAATGGAAAATTGGGCTGCAGAACCTGAAGTTCTAAAAATGTATGCTAGGCATTACGAAACAAACGAACCTATTCCTGATGCATTAATCGAAAAAATGGAAGCAACAGGACATTTTAATCAGGGATTTGCAACGACTGAATACTTAGCCGCTTCATATCTAGATATGTATTGGCATACAATGACAGAAATGACAGAAACCGATGTATTAGCTGCTGAATCACAAGCCTTAAATAAACTTGGTTTGATTCCTGAAATAGTATCTAGATACAGAAGTACTTATTTTGCTCATATTTTCTCAGGTGGATACTCAAGTGGATACTATAGTTATATCTGGAGTGAAGTTCTTGACGCTGATGTTTTTAGTGCATTTAAAGAGAATGGATTATTCGACAAAGCAACAGCTAAGTCACTCAAAGAAAATATCTATTCGAATGGACATAAAGATGATCCAATGGTTATGTTTGTTAACTTTAGAGGACGTGAACCTAAAATTGATGCATTACTCGAAAAAAGAGGATTAAAATAGAAAAAAGACGGTGCTTCGACTTCGCTAAGCAACCTTAAAGAAAGAAGACCGGAGAAAGAAGACGGAAGATGTTTTCTGTCTTCGGTTTTTCTTTTATAATGAGATTATTTTAAATCAATATTTAAAGGAATAACAAAAATCACCGATACAGGTTTGCCATTTTGTTTTCCTGGAATCCAGTTCGGCATATGTTTTACTACACGAACAGCTTCATTATCTAAGTCTAGATCTACACCACTCAATACTTCAACATCAATAACTTTTCCGGTTTTATCTATTACAAACTGAACGTAAATTTGACTTTGAATACTTCTTTCAACTGTAGCATCGGGATATTCGAAGCTTTTTGCTAAATAGTTCATGAGTGCTGAATCCCCACCTGGATATTGTGGTTTTTCCTCCACGTTTATAAAAGCCAATGGTTCTTCCCTATCATTAGAATCTAACTCAGATTTATCCTCAAGTTTTTCATCATTCACAACTGCCAATTCTTCAGTTACGATTCCCTCATCCTCTTCTAAAACAACTTCTGAAAAGCTTTGGAAAACCGAATCAGCATCTTGCATAACCAAATCATTTGATACTACAGTTTGTGTTGCTATGTTAATTGTCGTTGCAGGAGCATCTGCAAAAGATCCACTCTCATCTGATTTTTCTTTTGTAACAGATTCCTTTTTATTTTCCCTACGATTATTCTTCCAAAACCCATCTTTTAATTCCATTGAGACTGCACTAATCTCTTTTATTTCTTCAGGCTCATTTAATTCCTCTTCAATACCTGGAGCATATCTGTCATTAGACGCTACAACAGCCCCTGAACCATTAGAAGAAGTGTTACCAGTTGCAAATGTTACGTTTTCTTGAACACTTAATTCAGAAACAACCCTAGTTTCTTCACCGGATTTTTCATTCTCAAAATCATCTAAAACTTCATCATTAGATGGTTGATCTGTGTCAAACTCATAGAAAACCTGTTCAGTTTCTATTATAGAATTGTGTTGTTGATTATTTGTGTTTTTCGTTACTATATTTTCAGTCTCTTCGGTTTCACTCAAGTCTGCAACCATTTTATCACCATCTTCTGTAACTTTATCGCATACAATATTTGTATCTTTAGATGCATTTTCAATTTTGCTGATATCATTAACAGTGTTAATGCTATTTTCATTTATCAAATTATTGATTAGTAAAAAAGATCCACTGATTAACAGAAGAAGGAACACTGCTGCAACAGCTCTGAAAGTCGAATGTTCCATGCCAAGAATTCTTCTTTTAGCATGCGACTTTTTTGCAATAAGCAGATTTAATTCACTGGAAATTGCAGCTATTTCTTCAGGATTTTCCATCATAAACAGGCCATCAATAACATCAGAACAAACCGGACATTCTTTAAGATGACTTTCCAGAGTAATGTTTTGCTCATCGGATAATTCGTCATTAATATATTTTAACAAATATTCCTCAGAGTAAGATTCTGAACAATCTGATATGTTATTTTGCTTACTCATTTTTTTCACTCATAAATATTTTCAAATTGCGCTTTCCGTTTTGCAAATAGGATTTTACTTCTTTCATCGTATATCCTGTAATTTCTGCAACTTCAACATATGACTTG
>CAZUQY010000046.1:0-13621 GCA_964622935.1 uncultured Bacteroidales bacterium
TTATTTATGCTTTTGAAAACCCAAAGTCTTCTTTAAAATTTATGAAGCAGTATGCTTTTGAACTAGAAGAGGATATTATTATGCAGCATGTAAATCTATATGTGAATGGTTTTTCTATTGATATAGGTATTCAAGGCAAAGATTCGGTAAGGCGTTTATTTGACGAATACAGAAAACTAAATTCACTTAATATAAAAAATCAGGATTTATTCGTTAAGATATAATCAGTATTACCCAATACCTAATTCCTTTCCAAGTTTAATCATGTATTCATGTGCTGCATGGTAATTATTAGGAATTATTCCTTCAAGTATAGCTTCTTTAATTGAATTTTTTATGTCACCAATAGTTTTTGATGCAGGAATTTTAAAGTATTCCATGATTTCTTCGCCGCTAACAGGAGGTTGAAAATTTCGAAGGGAATCTCTTTCTTCAACTTCTACTATTTTTTTTCGAACATTTTTAAAATTCTTAATATATTGTGCAACTTTCTTTTCATTTTTTGATGTAATGTCAGCTTCGCAAAGTGTCATCAATTGATCTATATCATCACCAGCATCAACAACAAGTCTTCGGATGGCTGAATCTGTAACAATGTCTTCGACTAGAGCAATTGGTCTCATATGTAAATCAACCACTTTTTGCACAAATTTCATTTTTTCGTTAAGTGGCAGCTTCAATCTTGAAAAAATTTCAGGAACCATCTTAGCACCCATAAAATTATGAGAATGAAAAGTCCAACCGATTCCTTCGACAAACTTTTTTGTTTTAGGTTTAGCGATGTCGTGTAATAGTGCTGCCCATCTTAACCATAGGTCATCGCTGAGTGTTGCAACATTATCAACAACTTTTATTGTATGTAAAAAATTATCTTTATGGCTAATTCTATTATGTGACTCAACTCCTGCAAGCTTATATAATTCAGGAAATATTATTTCCAGTAAACCTGAGTCAAAGAGAAGTTTAAATCCAATGGATGGCTTTGGGGATAGAAGGATCTTGTTTAGCTCAATATGAATTCTTTCGGCAGTAATGATTCTGATTCTTTCTTTATTTGATTTAATTGCATCAAAACTTGTTTCTTCAATGTGGAAATTGAGTTGTGCAGCAAATCTTATTGCGCGAAGCATCCTCAGTGGATCGTCCGAAAAAGTAATGTCTGGATTAAGAGGTGTGCGGATAATTTTACTTTTTAGATCATCTAACCCAGAGAAAGGGTCAATAAGTTCTCCGTAGTTACTCTTATTTAAACTTATAGCAAGTGCATTGATAGTAAAATCTCTTCGCTTCTGATCGTCTTCGATACTTCCAGATTCAACAATTGGATTTCTGGAATCTTTTTGGTAAGACTCTTTCCTTGCTCCAACAAACTCAAGTTCGGTATCATCGAAATTTATCATTGCTGTACCATAAGTTTTATAAATGCTCAGCTTTTTAATTCCTAGTTTGTTGGCAAGTTGTCTGGCAAACTCAATCCCATTGCCATGTACAACAATATCAATATCTTTTTTTTCGCTACGTTTTAAAAGTTTATCACGAACGAATCCACCTATTACATAAACTTCTATATTTGTCTCATTAGCCAAATCCGAAATCTGTTTAAATATCGGATAGTTGAGATATGTTGATTTATTTATATTTTTAGTACTCAATTGAACAAATTTTAACTTAGTTTGTTATTAAGAATAATTCTACAAAAATATTAAAAGAAATTTAAAATGGCAGAACATCTAACAAAAGAAACATTTATCGAGAAAGTTTTTGATTACGAAAACGAAAAAGAATGGAAATATAAAGGCGAAAGACCAGCTATAATTGATTTTTATGCTGATTGGTGTCAGCCTTGTAAAATGGTTGCTCCTATTATAGAGGAGCTGAGTGAAGAATATAAGGGATTGGTTGATGTATATAAGATTGATACAGAAGATCAGCAGGAACTTGCTGGAGTTTTTGGAATTCGTAGTATACCATCATTACTTTTTATCCCTGTAGGAGAACAGCCTCAGATGGCTGCTGGCGCAATACCTAAAGATGGTTTTATTAGCGCATTTGAAGATATATTCGGAATAAAGAAATAGATTTTGTTTTAGTGGTTTTTGGTTTTAGAGGCTTAACTTAAATTCTCCTTGGTACTCAAGGAGGTTTCCGTTAGGTCTCTTTTTTATTCGTTTATCTGAGTGTTTTGTATGTTGGGGGATATTTATTACTTTTGTACAAAATATAATTATGTTTTTAATTGCAGAATACCTTGTTTTGATTAACCGAACAGCCTTGTTTGTTAAATTCTGATTTGTCAGAATTCTCTTTTTCAATTATTCATTATAAAATTAAAGTCATGAAGACTCATTATATTAATGGTCAGGTGCTTGATATTGCAAAAGTATCTGAGATAATAAACAATAAATCAAAGATTGTCTTATCAGATGAGGCAAAAAACAATATTATAAAATGTCGTAATTATCTAGATAATAAAATAAAAACACATGATAAACCAATTTACGGTATAAATACAGGATTTGGTTCATTATGTAATACATCAATTTCTGATGATGAGTTAGAACAATTGCAAGAAAATCTTGTAAAATCTCATGCCTGTGGAATGGGAGACGAAGTTGATTCTGAGATTGTTAAGTTGATGTTGTTATTGAAAATCCAAGCACTTTCTTTTGGTAAGTCTGCTATTTGTCTAGATACTGTTGAACGATTGATGTATTTTTACAATAATGATATTATCCCGATAGTTTATCAACAGGGTTCTCTTGGTGCTTCGGGTGATTTAGCTCCACTTGCACATATGACATTACCTATTATTGGAATGGGAGAGGTGTATTATAAAGGTAAAAAACAGATGACTGCTGATGTTTTAAAAGAAATAAATTTAAAACCACTAAAACTAAAATCAAAAGAGGGTCTTGCGTTGATGAACGGAACGCAGTTTATGCTTGCTCATGCTGTAACAGCTGTTATTCGTGCACAGAATATCATGTATAATGCTGATAGAATTTCAGCAATTTCCATTGATGCATATCTTGGGCGTATTGACCCGTTTAACGAAAACTTACATATTATTAGACCACATGCAGGACAAATTAAAACTGCAGAAAATATTCGAAATTTTTTGAACGGTTCTGAAATTTCAGCTCAAGAAAAAGCTCATGTTCAGGATCCGTATTCTTTCCGTTGTGTGCCACAAGTACATGGAGCATCAAAGGATGCACTTGAGTATGTAAAAACTGTTGTGGAAACCGAAATGAATTCAGTTACTGATAATCCTACAGTTTTTCCTGATGAGGATTTGATTCTAAGTGGTGGCAATTTTCATGGGCAACCTTTAGCACTTGTTTTAGATTTTCTTGCAATAGCTTTAGCTGAAATTGGTAGTATTTCCGAGCGTAGAATATATCGTTTGATAAGTGGAGAGAGAGGATTACCTCCATTTTTGGTTGCAAATCCAGGTTTAAACAGTGGCTTTATGATTCCACAGTATTCTGCAGCATCAATTGTTAGTCAGAGCAAGCAGCTTTGCACGCCTTCTAGTGTCGATTCAATCTCATCGAGTAACGAACAAGAAGATCATGTTAGTATGGGAGCAAATGCTGCTACAAAGTTGCTTAGAGTAGTCGCAAACACGGCACGAGTTATTGGTGTCGAATTATTCGCCGCAAGTCAAGCATTAAGCTTCCGTGAGCCATTGAAAACTTCCGTACAACTCCAAAAGTTTGTTGAAGATTTCAGAAAGGAAGTACCTTTAGTCAAAGATGATATTGTAATGTATGAACAGTTGCATAAGGCTGAGGAGTTTGTAAAAAAAACAATGTAATTTCTATAAGAAATTAATTTTGATGCCGAAGCACAGTGGTAAATATAAAAATGATCCAAACCGTTTCCGATTTTGGGATTATTCGGCTCCTGGTAGATATTATATTACAATTTGCACACATAATCGTGAACATTTGTTTGGCCAGATTGTAAATGGTGAAATAATTTTATCAGAATTTGGCAAAATTGTTTGGGCAGAATTATTAAAAATGCCAGAATATCATAAACGTGTGATTGTAGATGAATGGATTGTAATGCCTGATCATGTGCATTTGTTAATTGAATTGGGTGCGTGGGATTATGATAATGGTATATCAATGGTTGGGGATACCGACGTTGTAGGACAAATTCATGAATTTGTCCTACAATGGTCCCCAAATCCAACCATAGATGAATTAAAACAATATCGTGCCGAACGCCGCCGCATGATTATCCCCAAAATCCTGGGTAAATTCCAAATGTTAACATCTAAACAAATAAATATTTTACGAAATACCCTTGGTACAACAAACTGGCAACATGATTATTATGATCATGTAATCAGAAATAATGAATCATATATTAGAATTAAACAATATATAATTGATAATCCCAAAAATTGGGTTGGGAAATAAATACAATAGAATATATTTTTAGCTGGCTTGAATTAGTTTTCTAGTCAGCTTTTTCTATTTGTAGAATTTGTACGAAATACCACCTCGTGCAGAAAAGGAGTTAATCATGAAGTTTCCATAAGTATATTCGGTATAAAACCCAAAATGATTCTTTGGATAATAAGCAAGCCCTAAACCTGCATTATATTCAAATTTGTTCTTTTTGAAATGGTAACCACCAATCTTTGATGTTACATATAGATCAATTTTGGAATTTTTATGTTTACGAATCATAGGTAGAATATGATAGTTTAATTTAGCGCTATAGCTAAAAATTTTGCCATTTGCTTCAAAATGTGAATAATATCCTGTTGTACTATCAATTAATATATGATCTACGTATGTAAATCCTGAATAACTTAAAAATATACCTCCAGTAAAGTGTTTAGAGAAACCATAGTTCGCTTCAAGTGAATATACATTTGGGCTGTATAGACCCCTCCACCGCTTTTTTATGTATAAGTTAACATTTGGCATTGCATAACCAATCTTAACATCCCATCTATCTTTAATGTAAGATTCTTCGAAGGTTTTTTTCTCACTTTCCTTTTTCTCTTTAACCTTAGTTTTTCTTTGTTTCTCGTTTTTTAGTGTGTTCTCATTAAAAAAAACTTTGTACGAGAAAGAAGGAATAATTGGTAGGTAGCTAACTTGGTAGAGTTTAATCTGCAAATCTGAGTGATTAGGATTAAATGTTAGTGTACCATCTGGATATCGACTGTAGTAATACTTGTACGGGTTTTGACGATTGTAAGCATTGTAAATAGAAAAAGTCCATTCAGCTGGTAAACCACGCCGTTTAGTTTTTGTAGAATAGGTAAGACCAATATCTAGTCTATGATAATCCTTCATTCTTTCAGAATTTCTATCTCCATAAATGAATATTTCATAATATTCGTTTGATCCAAATGTGCTGTTGTTCGTATATGGCGTTATTTGGCTTCCAATTAGAGGAGTATATGGTAATCCTGTTTGGTAAACCCAACTAACATTTAGATTTAATTTATCATTTATATCATAATTTACGCTTAGAGATAAAGAATGAAGACGATCATAATCAAATAAAAATTCTTCTCCATTATTAATGTTTTCGTATTGTCTTGTAGAGTTTGATAAAGAGTAGGATGCCAAACCTGTAATTCTTCCTGTATTTTTTCTGAACAAAAATTCAATACCTTTAGCTGTTCCGGTTCCACCACTTTCTATTTTGTTTAACCAGTTCTCGTCTCCAAGAATTCCAGAGTAACCTTCTTTTATTGTAGCAAGATTATAAAGCTCTTTATAATAGGCATTTAGCTCAATAGAGTATTTCTTTTCAAAAAAATCGCCATGCCAACCAATAGAATATTGATTTGAACCAGCAGGTTTTATACTACTATTAGATGGTACCCAAAGTTCATTATTCATTATATCCCCAGATGTAAAAATCAAATGAGAGTATTGATTTACATTCATATAGCTAAGGTTGATAGTTTGATTTTTATAAAAATTGTAGTTCAAATTTACTCTTGGTTCTAACTTTAAGTCTTGAAAACCATCAGTATAATAATTTACATATCTGGCCCCAATATTTGCATAAATTTTATTCCATAAACTAAAATTGTTTTCAAGATATACTGCTGACTCTGATGATTGAATTGTATTTGATAGAGGTTGAATGTCTAGGTTAGATTTGTAAACCATACTTGGAGAATGGATAAAATAAGAAGTTTGAAGTCCAAAATCAATTGACCAATTTTTTAATAGTTTGTATTGGAATGCAGATCTAAAAGAATAATCCTGAACAACAGCCTGTAGCTTTTCTGAGTATGTAATGGTTTGAGAAGTGTCAGAAACTTCGAAATTTGATTTGTCTCGCAATCTGTATCTAGTGTAAGAGATGCTTGTTGTCATAAAGAGTTTAGATGAGATTACTCTATTCCATTTGAAAGAGCCAAGCCAGTTTCCCCAGTTTATACCACTGTGAGCTTTTGTTTTATAGTCACTATAATCTTTATCGAGGTTTACCCAATGGTGCAAATAATCATCTCCTTGATAAAAATTAAGATTGAAGCTGTTTTTAGTATTCGGTTTCCAACTAAGTTTTCCATTTATATCATGAAAGCCATACATAACAGTAAAATCATTTCCTTCCGACAGTCTAGAGAATGTTGCTAAGAGTGCATCAACCATAGTTTTTCTTGCTGTTATTATAAAACTTGAGTTTTTTAATGCAAAAGGTCCTTCAAGAGTTAAGGCCGCATCTGTTAAACCAATTCCAAATGAACCTTTAAACATAGAATTATCTCCTTCTTTTTGAGTGATATTCATAATCGAAGATAGTCTGCCGCCATATTTAGAGGGAAATCCTCCTTTGTAAACTTCTATACCATTAATAATATCAGGATTAAATACTGAAATAAATCCACCCAAATGATTAACGTGGATTACTGGTACATTGTCAAATAAGTACAAATTCTGTCCAATGTCTCCCCCTCTTACTAATAATAGACTTGATCCTTCGTTTGGAGAAGCTATGCCTGGCATTAATTGTAATCCCTTTGCAATATCTGCTTTTCCACTTAGCGATGGTATTTGGCTGAGTTCATTGATTCCTAGCTTTGTTACATTAAATCTTGGACTCGATTCTGAGGAGATAATAACTTCGTTAAGTTGATTGCCTTGTTCAAGATGTATTTGAACTAGAGTGTCTTTATTGTAATCTATTTTAATTGTTTCTTTGACATAACCAATAAAAGAAATTTGTATTTCTGAGGGAGTTTCAACAATAATACTAAAAAATCCATTTTCATCACTAGCAACACCATTTGATGTTTCGGTTTGAATAATATTTGCCCCAATAAGAACTTCTCCTGTTTGCTTTTCCTTTACAAAACCAGATATTCTAATCTTTTTTTGTGAAAAAGCGTAAGTAGAAAATATCGCCAGACAAATTATAAGTATTGTAATGTTTTTCATAGCGATTATTTTGTTTGATGGTTTTCAGGATAAATAGTATCTGAAACATAATTTGAGTATCCGGCGAAGATTCCATAGCCATTTTCAACATTTGAGTATATTTGGACAGGGGGAGTAGAGCCTGTAAGATTATAATTATTAACAGCTTGTCTAAATAGATATAGTTGTTTTAAGTATTTATAATAATCAAAACTAATTGAGTGTAGCTCTACAATAGTTGGGTAAGTAGTTGTAATATTCCAGCTTGTGCCTCCTGTGAAATAGTTTAAAGACATGGTATAGATACTATCTGTTATTAGCTCGTTACTAAAAACTGCTATAGGTAGTCCTTCATTAATTATTACAGGGTTATCAATGCCTACAAGACTGGCATATGAGTTATGTTCTTCATCATCCCATGTTCGAATGTACTTAATGATAATCTCAAAATACTGAGTCGAATTTATATCGTTTTCAAATGTTATATCAATAGCAGGGTAAATTATTCCTTCTTCATCTGTATACGCAAGGTCTCTGTGAATAATGTCTATGATGTTTTTTTTCTGAGGAATTGTAGTTTCACATGTTAGCATATCATAGCCTGGAATGTCAATCTCACAACTATATTGTTTCCCGGATTCAACGATAATATTTGAAATATACATGCCATCTTCTCCATTACTTAATATTTCCTCAAGATTATCGTCTATGAAAAACCTGATACTTGCATTTTCAATGTATTTTATTTTACTGGGATTTAAGTTGGCACTGTATGATAGGTTGATAAGTAATGTGCTATCAGCTTTTAGGATGCTATTGACAACTGGTACTTGTTCAATATCATCGAAAGTATTCTGGACAACTTTTTTACATGAGTGTGTAATTAAAGCAAGTGTGGCGATAATTAAGAAATAATAAATGCTCTTAGCTCTCATATAGTATTGTGTGTGTATTGCTAAATTTACTACAAATATAAGAATTAACGAACAAAATCTGAGTTTATTGCAAAAAAAAGCTGCCAATTGGCAGCTTTTTTAATATTGTGTTTGCTATTACATATCAGCAAGTCTTTTGTAATAATTATATCTCCATTTTGCATTTTCTTGAGCAGCAGCATATAATATATCTGCATTTTCTGGAAAATCTTTTTTAAGTGATGTATATCTTACTTCACCATCTAAAAATTCTTGGAATTTGCTCCAATCTGGTTCTTTGCTATCTAAGATAAATGGATTTTTACCTTCTTTTTCGAGAAGTGGGTTAAAACGATAGTTAGCCCAATATCCACATTCTACTGCACGTTTTTCTTCTTGTTGAGTTTTACCCATCCCAGCTTTTAACCCGTGGTTAATACATGGAGCATAAGCAATAATCAATGAAGGACCTGGATAAGCTTCAGCTTCTTTTATAGCTTTAAAATACTGACCTTGGCTTCCACCCATTGCAACTTGTGCAACATAAACATATCCATAAGTCATAGCCATTGCACCTAAGTCTTTTTTACGGGTTTTCATTCCTGAAGCAGCAAATTTTGCGACTGCAGCTGTCGGAGTCGCTTTAGAAGCCTGACCTCCTGTATTTGAATATACTTCAGTATCCATCACAAGAATATTGATGTCTTTACCCGATGCAATAACGTGGTCTAGTCCACCAAAACCGATATCATAAGCCCATCCATCACCACCAAATACCCAAACCGAACGTTTTGGTAAATAATGTTTTTTAGCCATTACTTCTTTTGCGATAGGATCGTCAAGTTTTTCGATAGCAGCTATCAATCTGTCAGTTGCTTTTTCAGATGCTTCGGCATTATCAACGCCTGCAAGCCATTCTTTAGCAGCTTCGGCAGCTTCGCCTGTCCATTTTGCTTCTTCTAGCAACATAGAAACTTTTTCTCTCAATTTTTCAGTTGCTGCCATCATACCAAAACCATATTCTGCATTATCTTCAAAAAGCGAATTAGCCCAAGCTGGACCTTTATTGTTTTTATATGATTTACAATATGGTGTAGATGGAGCAGAACCTCCATATATTGAAGAACATCCTGTTGCGTTTGCAACTACCATTCTTTCTCCAAATAATTGTGTTATTGCTTTAATATAAGGTGTTTCACCACAACCAGCACATGCCCCTGAGAATTCAAATAAAGGCTGAGAGAATTGTGAGTTTTTAAGAGATTTAGTTTTGTCTAAAACTGTATCTTTATAGCCAATAACCTCGTCCATATAGACCCAACGATCAACTTCGTCCATTTGAGAACCAAGTGGTTTCATTTCAAGTGCTTTGTTTTTAGCTGGACATACATCTACACAGTTTCCACAACCAGTACAGTCAAGTACGCTAATTTGCATCTTGAATTTGTATTCTTTAGTACCACCAATACCTTTTATTGTTTTTGTATCAGCTGGTGCATTTTTAACTTCGTCATCTGTTAATAAGAAAGGACGAATTGCAGCATGAGGACAAACATAAGAACATTGATTACACTGAATACAATTTTCAGAAATCCATTCTGGAACATTAGCAGCGACACCGCGTTTTTCATATTTTGTTCCTCCATTAGGGAAAGTTCCATCTTCGCGTCCAAGAAATGCAGAAACTGGAATTTTATCACCATTTTGAGAATACATAACATCAGCAACTGATGAAACAAATTCTGGAACTTCACTTGTTCTTATAACTTTAAATTTGTCAGCTTTAATATTAGCCCATTCTGCAGGGATTTCAATTTTTGTAACATCTCCACCTACATCAACAGCCTTATTGTTCATGTTGACAACTTTCTCGCCTTTTTTGCCAAATGATTTAATAATCATTTTTTTCATTTCTTTAACAGCGAGATCGTAAGGAATTACTTCAGAAATTTTAAAGAAAGAAGATTGCATAATAGTATTAATTCTATTACCAAGTCCTATTTCTTCAGCAATGTTTGTTGCATTGATAATATAAAAATTAATATTTTTCTCTGCAAGTGTTTTCTTCATGTGATCTGGTAGGCGGTTCTTTGTTTCTTCAACATCCCAAATAGAGTTAAGCAAGAAACTTCCGTTAGTTTTGATTCCTTCTAATACATCATAAAGTTCAAGATAAGCAGGAACATGACATGCTACAAAGTCAGGAGTAGTTACTAAGTATGGAGCTCTGATTTGTTTGTCTCCAAAACGTAAGTTAGATGCAGTAAATCCGCCAGATTTTTTTGAGTCATAAGCAAAATATGCTTGACAATATTTATCTGTAGTTTCACCAATAATCTTAATTGAGTTTTTGTTAGCACCAACAGTACCGTCAGAGCCAAGACCATAAAATTTACATTCGACTGTTCCTTTACAAAGAATAGAAATGTTTTCTTTAAGTGGTAATGATAAATTTGTTACGTCATCATTAATACCAACAGTAAAATGATTTTTAGGTTTTGCAGCTTCAAGATTTTCATAAACTGACATCATCATAGCAGGTGTAGTGTCTTTTGAAGAAAGTCCAAATCTCCCACCAACTACTAATGGTTTGTTCTCATCATTATAAAAGATATCTTTAACATCAAGATACAATGGTTCTCCATTAGCTCCAATTTCTTTAGTTCTATCAAGAACAGCAATTCTTTTTACTGATTTTGGAAGTACCTTTCTAAAGTGTTTTTCTGAGAATGGACGATATAAATGTACAGTAATTAAACCAACATTTTTACCAAGATCGTTAAGGTAATTTACAGTTTCTACAAGTGTATCAGTTATTGAGCCCATAGCTATAACGATATTTTCAGCATCTTTTGCACCATGGTATGTGAATGGGTGATAAGTCCTTCCAGTAAGTTTTGTAATTTCCTGCATATAGTCATCAACTACATCTGGGATATTTTCATAAAATTTATTTGCAGCTTCGCGTGATTGGAAATAAATATCTGGGTTTTGAGCAGTACCTCTAGTAATAGGATTAATAGGATTAAGTGCATTGCTGCGGAATTTCTCTACTGCTTCCCAATCAAGAAGTTTTGCTAAATCTTCCATTTCAGGATATTCTACTTTTTGTATTTCTTGAGATGTTCTAAAACCATCAAAGAAATGTAAAAATGGCACACGTGTTTTTATAGCAGTTAAGTGAGCTATTGGAGCTAAATCCATTACTTGCTGAACAGAACCAGTTGCTAACATTGCAAAACCAGTTTGTCTAGCACTCATCACGTCAGAGTGATCTCCAAAAATTGAGAGAGCCTGTGCAGCAAGACTTCTTGCACTAACATGAAAAACTGCCGGCAATAATTCACCTGAAATTTTATACATGTTCGGGATCATTAATAAAAGTCCCTGTGAAGCAGTGTATGTAGAAGTTAATGCTCCCGCTTGAAGTGAACCATGAACTGCACCTGCAGCTCCACCTTCTGATTGCATTTCTTCAACTCTGACAGTTTGCCCAAAAATGTTTTTTCTGCCTTGAGCAGCCCATTTATCAACATTCTCTGCCATGTCTGAAGAAGGAGTAATCGGATAAATACATGCCATATCACTGAACATATATGCTATGTTAGATGCCGCATAGTTACCATCACATGTAATAAATTTTTTTGTCTTTGCCATATTCGATATTTTTTAAATAAAACTAATCCATTATTTAAGTATTCTTTTAAGAATTGCTAAATTAATACTTTAAATTAATTAAACCCTTGATTTTTATGTGTTTTACAAAATATTTGGTAACATAGAACGATTCTAAATAGAGATGTGCGTCTATTCGTTTGGAAAGAAAGAGAATTTAAAGGTGTTAAATGCAGAATTCCAAAAACTAAAATATTTTTTAATTTTAGCTTTTGGGATTCATTATTATAAACTCTAGTCAATTACATATTTTTGTCCATTGTCCAGAGAAATTCTTTGTTAGTTGGTGATTGCATGAGTCTTGTTCTCATAAATTCCATTGCTTCTACAGAGTTCATATCTGCAAGGAATTCGCGCAAAATCCACATTCTATTAATTAGATCACTTTCCATAAGTAGGTCTTCACGACGAGTACTTGAAGCAACGATGTCAACTGCAGGGTAAACTCTTCTGTTTGAAAGTTTTCTGTCGAGTTGTAATTCCATGTTGCCGGTACCTTTAAATTCTTCGAAAATTACTTCGTCCATTTTCGAACCGGTTTCAGTAAGTGCGGTAGCGATTATTGTTAGTGAACCACCATTTTCGATATTTCTTGCAGCACCAAAGAATCTTTTTGGTTTATGAAGTGCGTTTGAATCAACACCACCCGAAAGTACGCGACCCGATGCAGGCGCAACTGTATTGTATGCTCGTGCTAATCGAGTAATTGAATCGAGAAGGATAACCACATCATGACCACATTCGACCATTCGTTTTGCTCTTTCGAGAACAATGTTTGAGATTTTTACATGTCTTTCAGCTGGCTCGTCAAAAGTAGATGCAATAACTTCTGCATTTACGTTTCGGGCCATATCTGTAACCTCTTCAGGTCTTTCATCAATAAGTAATATCATTAAGTACACTTCGGGATGATTGGCTGCAATAGCATTTGCAATTTCCTGAAGTAAAACTGTTTTACCGGTTTTTGGTTGAGCAACAATAAGTCCACGCTGACCTTTACCGAGAGGTGCAAATAAATCAATTATTCTTGTTGATAAAGTTGCTTTTCCATTACCTGTAATGTTGAATTTAGAGTCAGGAAATAGAGGTGTAAGATGGTCAAAAGGCACCCTGTCTCTCATTATTGCAGGATCAATCCCATTTATTTTCACAACCTTTATTAATGGAAAATATTTTTCACCTTCTTTGGGAGGTCTAATACTTCCTTCAACTGTGTCACCTGTTCTTAGTCCAAATAGTTTTATTTGTGATTGTGAAACATAAACATCATCGGGTGAATTTAAATAGTGATAATCCGAAGATCTCAAGAAACCATATCCGTCTTGAATTATTTCAAGCACACCTATAACAGTAATTATTCCTGAGAAATCATACTGGTCTTCTTTTTTATAGTTCTTTATTTCTCTTTCTTTTGGTGGATTTGATGATGAATTTTTGTCAGTCTTGTTATTTGCAGGTATTGAAGAATTATCTCCCGCCTGATCTTCAGTTTTGTCTTTTGGATTATTGTTTTTGTTAATCTTTAAAACGAGTTTCTTTTCCTGATTAGTTCCAGCTTCTTTAACAATCTCTGATTTTGGTTTGTTTTGTGGAATTGGATTTTTGTCTTCAATAATTGTTGGG